>JAZGDH010000212.1:0-7276 GCA_036477555.1 Acidobacteriota bacterium | reverse complement strand
ACGAGTCGTTTCTCGCGTGGGCGAGGGAGCCGTGGGCGTGCGTCATCTTCAATCTGCACACCGCCCACGATCCCGAATC
Organism: Acidobacteriota bacterium; assembly: GCA_036477555.1. GTDB lineage: Bacteria > Acidobacteriota > Polarisedimenticolia > Gp22-AA2 > Gp22-AA2 > JAPUIN01. The sequence continues at coordinate 7,197 of JAZGDH010000212.1, read as the reverse complement.
ACTGGCGGTCACGGCGCGGCACTTCAGACTGCTGATCGATCGTGCTCGCGCTTACGGTGGCAGCTATTTCCTGACCTATCACCGCTGGGCGACGCGCGAGCAGGTTCTGGCCTGCTACCCACAGTTTCCCGAGTTCCTTGCGCTCAAACGCAAGTACGATCCCGAGGAACGGTTTCAGAGCGAATGGTACCGGCATTACAGGGCAATGTTCAGCGCCTCCGCGTGACCTGTGCCGGAGTCGGCCAGCCCACTGTCAGGTTTCGAAGGCGGACAACCGATCGATGATGATCGCACTGTGGATTCTGGCAGTGGTTCTGATGCTGGCGGGGATCGCGGGCACCTTTCTGCCCGCCCTGGCCGGGGCGCCGCTCGTTCCGGCCGGTATCTTCATCGCGGCGTACTTCTTGTGAACATCGGGGCCTGCACCCTCCCACCACGCCGCATGAATTCTCCCGACACCGGAGGCGATTGATTGCGCACGGCCATCCTGACGACCCTCGCGCTCATTGCGTTCGCCGCCAATTCCGTGCTGTGCAGGCTGGCGCTCGGGCGCGCGGCGATCGATGCGGCGAGCTTCTCGACCGTCCGGCTGGTCTCCGGGGCGATCGTGCTGCTTCTGCTTACGCTGCTGTTCAATCGCCGCCGCGCGGCCGATCGGAGCGACACCGGGGCGGCCGATCGGCCAGGCGCCCCGGACGCGCGCGCGCCAGCGCGAGGTCGCGGTGACTGGGCTTCGGCTTCGATGCTGTTCCTGTACGCCGTCGGCTTCTCGTTCGCCTACGTCAGCCTCAGCACCGGCACGGGGGCGTTGATCCTGTTCGGCGCCGTGCAAACGACGATGATCCTCGCGGCGCTCCGTTCGGGAGAGCGGCCTGATGCCCTGGAGTGGATCGGGCTGATCCTCGCCCTGGCCGGCCTCGTCTATCTGGTCTTCCCGGGTCTCTCGGCCCCCTCGCCGACCGGCTCGGCCTTGATGGCGATCGCCGGGATCGCGTGGGGGATTTACTCGCTGCGCGGGCGCGGCTCGGTCGATCCGCTCGGCGGCACGACCGGCAACTTCGTCCGCGCCGTGCCGATGGTGATCGTGGTCAGCCTTGTGATGCTGGGGCGTCTTCACATCTCCTTCGGTGGGGCATCGCTGGCCATTCTGTCGGGAGGGATCGCTTCCGGTGTGGGATATGTCATATGGTACGCGGCGCTGCGCGGGATGACCGCCACCCGGGCGGCGACGGTGCAGCTGTCGGTCCCCGTCATCGCGGCGGGCGGAGGCATTGTGTTCATGTCGGAGGACGTGTCGCTCCGTCTGGTGATGGCGGGAGTCCTGATCCTCGGCGGCGTCGGCATGGCGGTCGCCGCCTCGGCCCGCCCCCTTCGCGCGCGGCCGCAGCATTGATGGCGCGGCCGGCCAATCCTCTCCGCGGACTCCTGCTCGCCCAGGCGCTGGGCGCTTTCAACGACAACGCGTGGAAGCTGATGGTCGTCTTCCTGGCGATTCGCGCCGTACGCGTGGCGGCCGGCGCCTCGAGTGCCGCGGTCGAGGCGGCCTCCCAGACTCAGACGACGCTGGCGTTCGCTGTCTTCACACTCCCGCTGATTCTGGTGTCGCTGCCGGCCGGGGTGCTGGCCGATCGCATGAGCAAGAAGACGGTCATCGTGCTCGCCAAGTTCCTCGAGGTGATCCTGATGGCCGCGGGAACCTGCGCGCTGCTGATCAGCCCGTCCGGCTACATCCTTCCGTTGATCGTCCTCGGCCTGATGGGAGCGCAGAGCGCCATCCTGAGCCCCGCGAAGTACGGCATCCTTCCCGAGCTGCTGCCCCACGAGCGGCTGTCGGCCGGCAACGGCGTCATGGAGATGTGGGCCTTCCTAGCAATCATCGCCGGGACCGCGACGGGCGGGTGGCTGCTCGATACCGCGGGGGATTCGACCTGGATCTGCGGTCTGGTGCTGACCGGTTTCTCCGGTATCGGCTTCATGGCGGCGCTGGCGATTCCGCGCGTCAAGCCAAGCCGGTCGGAGGGGGGGCTGGTCGACACGGTGCGCGGCGCATGGAGCGCCATCCGCTCGGATCGCGTGCTGTGGCTGGCGGTGATCGGCGTGTCGCTCTACTGGGCGCTCGCGAGCCTGCTCGGTCAGGACGTCATCGTCTATATCAAGACAGCGCTGCAGGTACCCGACGCGCAGGCCGGGATACCGCTGGCGCTGTTCGGCGTCGGCGTCGGCGCCGGCAGCATGCTGGCGGCGCGGATGTCGGCCTCGAAGGTCGAGTACGGGTTGATCCCGCTGGGGGCGATCGGGCTGGCGCTGTTCACCCTGCTCCTCGGCGGTCTCGCGCCCGATTTCATGGGAACGAGCATCCTGATGGCGCTGCTCGGCGTGTCGAGCGGTCTTCTGATCGTGCCTCTCAACGCGCTGCTGCAGTGGCGCGCACCGGCCGACCGCCGGGGCGCCGTCATCGCGTTCACCAATGTGCTGCTGTTCACCGGAACGCTGGCCGGTTCGCTGGCGGCGGAGGGGATGTCGCGCGCCGGCCTGTCAGCGCGCGGCATCTTCATCGGCGCCGCGGTCGCCACGCTGGCCGGAACGATCTGGGCGCTGCGTCTCCTTCCCGACGCCCTGCTGCGTCTGATCCTCGTCCTGATGACGCATACCGTTTATCGATTGAAGGTGATCGGGCGCCGGCACGTGCCGCACGAAGGGGCGGCGCTGCTGGTCCCCAACCATGTCTCGTTCGTCGACGGCCTCCTGATCCTGGCGAGCCTCGACCGGCCGGTCCGCTTCGTGGTGGATGCGGAGTATTTCTACTTCCCGCTGTTCCGCCCGTTCCTGCAGGCGCTGCGCGCCATTCCGATCTCGGCATCGGGCGGGCCGCGCGTCATCCTGCGCGCGCTGCGCGCCGCGGGAAAATTTCTCGACGAGGGGGATCTGGTCTGTATCTTCGCCGAGGGGCAGATCACCCGCACCGGGATGCTGCTGCCGTTCCGGCGCGGGCTGGAGCGGATCATCAAGGGGCGTAACGCCTCGATCGTACCGGTCAGCCTGGATCGCGTCTGGGGGAGCATCTTCAGCCGGTCGCACGGCCGTTTCGTCACCAAGATCCCCGAGCGCGTGCCGTACCCGATCACGGTGTCGTTCGGCAAGCCGCTGCCGCGCGAGACGCCGATCCATCAGGTGCGCCGCGCGGTGCACACGCTGGGCGAGGAGGCCGCCACGCTGCGCAAGAAGGATCGCCGTCCGCTGCATCACCTGTTCGTGCGCGAGGCGCGGCGGCGGCCATTGAATCTCGCATTCGCCGAGGCGGCGACACCGCGCGTATCGCGGATCCGCGCCCTGGCCGGCGCCATCGGCCTGGGCCGCGCGCTGCGGGACCGCTGGAAGGGGGAGAAGTTCGTCGCCGTGCTCCTGCCTCCCGGCATCGGCGCGGCGCTCGTCAACCTGGCGGCGGCGATGGCCGGACGCGCCAGCGCCAATCTCAACTACACCGCCGGACGCGCCGGCATGGAGTCGGCGTTGCGACAGACCGGAGCGCGCACCGTCGTCACCAGCCGGATCTTCCTGGAGAAGGCGAAGCTGGAGCTGCCGACGAACGTCGAGCCGATCTGGATCGAGGAGGTCGCCGCGGAGGTCCGCGGTCTGCGCCGCCTGACGGCGATGGTGATGGCGGCGGTGGCGCCGATCCGGACGATCGAGCGCGCCTGCGGCGCCGAACGAAGGCCCGGGCTGGACGACGTGGTCACCGTCATCTTCAGCAGCGGCAGCACCGGCGAACCGAAAGGTGTATTGCTGACCCACTTCAACATCGACGCCAACGTCGAGGCGGTGGCGCAGGTGTTCCAGGTGCAGCCGCGCGACAAGGTGCTTGGCATCCTGCCGTTGTTCCACTCGTTCGGGTACCTCATCCTGTGGTTTGCGACCAACCACCGGATGGGAGTGATCTTTCACCCCAACCCGCTCGACGCCGGGATGATCGGTGATCTCGTTCAGCGGCATCGGATCACGATCATGGTGGCGACGCCGACCCTCCTGCAGCTGTACATGCGGCGTTGCACCCCGGCACAGTTCGGCTCGCTGCGGATCGTGCTGGCGGGGGCCGAGAAGCTGCCGGAACGCCTGTCGCAGGCGTTCGAGGATCACTTCGGCATCCGGCCGCTGGAGGGGTACGGCACGACTGAGGCCGCACCGGCGATCGCCGTCAGCACGCTCGACTTCCGTGCCCCCGGGTTCTACCAGCCCGGATCACGGCGCGGCTTCGTCGGGCAGCCGCTGCCCGGGGTGTCGGTGAAGATCGTCGATCCCGATTCCTACGAGGAGCTGCCGCCCGACACGTCCGGCATGCTGCTCGTGCGCGGCCCGAACATCATGAAGGGGTATCTGGGCCGGGACGATCTCACCGCCGAGGTGATGCGCGATGGCTGGTATATCACCGGCGATATCGCGCTGCAGGACGAAGACGGCTTCCTGCGCATCACCGACCGTCTCTCCCGCTTCTCGAAGATCGGTGGCGAGATGGTGCCGCACGGCAGGATCGAGGAGGCGCTGCACGACGCGGCCGGGATCAGCCACCAGGTGTTCGCCGTCACCTCGATCCCGGACGCCCGCAAGGGAGAGCGGCTGGCGGTGCTGCACATGCTGAAGGAGGAGCAGTTGCCGGAAATCCACGCCCGGCTCGAGGAGCACGGACTGCCGAATCTCTTCATCCCGCGCCTGGACCACTTCGTGAAGGTCGAGGCGATACCGCTGCTGGGCACCGGCAAGATGGACCTGCGCGCCATCCGCCGCATCGCGACCGAGGCGCTGGCCCGCCCGTCCTGATATCATCCCGCTCCCGAGACAACCGATGATTCATTTCGAGGAGACCGTCATGCGCCGAGTTGGCCCCGGCTACCGTTCCGGCCTTCGTTCACATGCCGCCACCGTGGCGGCCCCGGGCGTCGCGTTCATTGCCGCCGCTTTGATGACCGTCGCGCTGATGTTCGCGGCGGCGCCGTCGTACGCCGCCACGCGGTCGGCGACCCGGACCCTGTCGCTCGACGACCACGCTCGCCTGCGCACGCTCGATGACCTCCGGGTCTCACCGGACGGCCGGCGCGCCGTGCTGCAGATCGGCTCCGTCGATACAAAGAAGGACGAGTACACGTCCGACCTGTGGCTGCTCGACCTGAAGACCGGCATGCGGCTTCGACTGACAACGCACGCGGGCGAGGAAAGCAATCCGCGATTCTCGCCTGACGGCAAGCGCCTGGCCTTCCTGGCTGATCGGGACGGGCGCACCCGAATCCATGTTCTACCGTTCGTGGGCGGTGAGCCGACGGTGCTGTTCACGTTCGACGAGGAGATTGACGAGTTCGAGTGGTTCCCCGACGGGGCGCGGATCGCCTTCATCGCCAAAGAGCCCGAGGAGAAGAAGGGGAAGTCGGGCGGCGTGAAGACCGACGGTGCCGTGGCGCCGGCCACAGCGGCGGCGCCGACGGCCACGGCGGAAGCAGCTGCGGCGGCCGAGAAGGAGGCGAAGAAGAAAGAGGTACGGATCATCACCCGCACGAAGTTCAAGGCCGACGGCGAGGGATATCTCGACGGACGCTACACGCATCTGTGGGTGTACGAGGCGGAGAACGGGCGGATCCGGCAGCTGACCGAGGGGAATTTCGACCATTCCGACCCGGCCGTGTCGCCCGACGGGAGGATGATCGCATTCGTATCGAACCGGACCGACGACGCCGACATGAACCTCGACAGCGACATCTACGCCATGCGGTCGCGCGGCGGCGAGATCATCCGCGTGTCGGTGGCGCCCGGCTCGGCGTCGGGGCCGGCCTGGTCTCCGGATGGCAGCGAGCTCGCCTACCTCGAACAGGCGCTGCCGAACATGTACGGCGCGAACAACTATTTATGGATTGCTCCTGTACAGGGAGGGACGGTGCTCCCGTCGTTCGGCGACCCGCGCAACCTGACCGAGGATCTCGATCGGGGCGTCGGGCCCGGCTCGTACAGCAGCGAGGAAGGGAGCTATCCGATCTGGTCGCCGGACGGCGGGCATCTGTACGTCGTGATCGAGAACCGCGCGCGGATGCACGCCTACGCCGTCGCCCGCAGGACCGGGGCGCGCACGCTGCTGCTCGGCGGCGAGCGGCTGGTCGAGTTCCTGACACCGACCGGGGACGGCGAGCGGCTGGTATTCGGCATCGCCGACCCATCGTTCCCGGGCGATGTCTTCACATCGGCCGCCGACGGTTCCGGCGAGAGGCGTCTCACTCATCTGAACGCCGACTGGCTCGAGCAGGTGAGTTTCAATCCGGCGGAGCGTTTCAGCTACAACAGTTTCGACGGCTGGGAGATCGAGGGGTTCGTCATCAAGCCGCCGAGGTTCCGTCGCAACCGTGCCTTCCCCGCCGTGCTCGTGATCCACGGCGGGCCGAACTGGTACTACCCGGCAGCGTGGAACTACTTCCGGCAGTACTTGGCGTCGCGCGGCTACCTCGTCATCTACACCAACCCCCGCGGCAGCACGTCGTACGGCGAGGTGTTCACCAGCGCCGTCCTCGGCCGCTATGGTCTCGAGGACTTCAAGGACATGATCGCCGGCCTCGACACGATCGCCGCGCTCGGCTGGGTGGACGAGAAGAATCAGTTCGTCACCGGTTATTCCTATGGCGGGATGATGACCAACTGGGCGATCACCCGGACCGATCGCTTCCGGGCGGCTGCCAGTGGCGCCGGCCTGGCGGACTACGCGGCGGCGTTCGGCGTGGATGACGAGTACGTCTCGTGGGTGACCGAGTTCGGCGGTGGACCGTGGGAGGTGCCGGGCCGGTATCAAGACATCTCTCCCTTCTATCACGCAGGGAACGTGAAGACCCCGACCCTGTTTCTGCACGGCACCGACGACGATCGCTGCCCGGTGCACGAGTCCGAGCGGATGTATCTGGCGCTGCGCATACTCGGCGTCGACACGAAGCTGGCCCTGTTCCCCGGGGAAAGCCACGGCATGAACGCCGTCGCCAGCCACGACCGGGAGTACGCGCGCCTGATCGTCGAGTGGTTCGACCAGCACCGCGGGAAGTGATCCGCACCGTTCCCTCAGGACAACCGCTCCGGCGCATGCTATGGTAGGCCGCTTTGCCCGCGCCCTCGGTCGGACGCCGGGCCGAACGGGGGACCCCGCATGCCGCTGAAGCCGCGCACCGCCGAGACCCGCGG
>JAZGDH010000211.1:0-4446 GCA_036477555.1 Acidobacteriota bacterium | reverse complement strand
GCCCTGCCGCCGAAATCCTCCACGACGATGTCGCCCCCACCCGTGAAGGTCTCGATCTCGATCGCGTCTTCGGGAACCGTGATCTCGAACTCGGCCGCTACTCCCCTCAACGCCTGGGGATCGGCGGCCCGGCCCGTGAACAGAACGAGATCACCATTCTGACCGGCGCCAATCATCAGCCGGTCCAGCAGTCGGCGGGCCGTCTCCCCTGCGCTCGCGGTTGCTCGAACCCGGATGCGATACTGCACCTCGTTTCCGGCCGCGGACCGGACGCGCACGGTGCCGAGATCGGTCTCGATCCGGATGCGGGGACCGTGGGTCGGAATCGAACCGTGAATCTCCTGGACGAGGAAACGCCCGTCGCGGTAGTAGCGCGCCTCGCTGGCAGCCACAGGGGTGAGGGCGAGCGTCAGCAGAGCGATCGGAATCAGGGAGCGTAGCGCGCGCATCATCGATCCTCCGGGCGGTAGAGCGCATCGACGACTGCAGCCGATCGCATCCTGACGTATTCGTTCGGATCCTCGCGCGCCAGCCGCTCGAAGATCGGCATCATCTCCGGGCTGTCCGACCGGACCAGCGCATCGAACGCGCGTACCCGAACCCCGGGGTTCTCATCCTGGAGGAGGGCCCGGGTCACCGCACCGCGCACGTGAGCATCACTCACGGCCCGGTCGCGCAACGCATCGAGCGCCTTCAGGCGCGCCGCCGGGTTGGCGTCGGCGCCGATTGCCCGGAGGAGAGCACCACGCACCTTGGGGTCGTCGGCGTGATCCCGCAGCAGATCGATCGCCGCGAGGCGAAGGTCGGCGTTGATGTTTTCGCCGCGCGTCGACAGGAGCAGGGTTCGGATCGCCGGGTCATCGATGGTCCCCTGCAGTGAGGCCCTGCCGCTGGTGTCGTATCCGAGCCGGACTATGTCGGATCCGGGCTCGGTCTGAATGGTGCGCAGGTTGTGCGTCATGGTGGGCGCCTCGGCGCCTGAGCTCCCGGAGGGCCGCCCCGCGTCTAGGGTCGAGAGGCGGCCCACCGAGAAGGATCCCGCAAGGAACCCCACCACCAGGAGAGCAGTCGCGAAGGCGGGCGAAACTCGCGTCTGCGCCCACAGGCGGTGGGGCCATGCGAGGATCCGATCAAGAACCGTCGACCCGTTGCTCGATGCGGCGACGGGCGACGTGCGTATGGCGTTCGAAAGATCCTGGCGGCAACGACTCAGCAGCTCCGTGGTGGGCTCGAGCAGAGTGCGCTGCGCCAGGATCGCCTGCAGCCGCCGCTCCTCCGCGTGCTCGCTCGCGCACTGGCGACAGGAATCGAAGTGTCGCTCGAGCTCCGCCTTCACCTCCGGATCGATCTCGCCATAGTGCAGCATCAGTATGTTCTGTCGTGCGGTCTTACAGTCCATGATCGAACTCCAGTTCTTTCAACACGTGTGCCGGGCGGGACCAACCTCGCCCCGGGGCCGCGCTCGCGTCACCTCGCGCAGATCGCCGAGCGCCAACCGGAGCGAACGATGCGCGCGATACAGACAGTTTCTCACCGTCTCCTCCGTGGTCTCCAGGACCTCGGCGATCGCGGCCGTCCGCATCCCCTCGTCGTGGCGAAGCACGAAGACGAGACGCTCCCGATCCGCCACACGGGAGAGGGCGTGGTCAATTCTGCGCCGCATCTCCTTTCGTGCCAGCGCGCGCTCGGGATCGTGGTCGGGATGTGAGTCGGCAACGAACTGGAGCGCTCCCACTTCGCTCTCGACGTCATTCCCGGTCTCCTCCCTGGGGCGTGCCGCGCTGCGCCGCAGATGATCGAGACAGACGCTGGTGACGATCCGGTGGACCCATGTGCCGAACGAGCACTCGAAACGGAAGTCGGGCAGGGCACGGAAGATCCTGAGAAAGGATTCCTGATAGATGTCACGCGCACTCTCCTCCGATCGCGTGAGGTTGAGGGCCAGGCGAAGGACGCTCCGATCGCAGCGCCGCACGAGTTCCTCGAACGCCTCCGTCCGGCCTCGCTGGGCCTCGCTGATGAGGGCGGCTTCTTCCGATTGCAGCACGATGTCGATGTCCCGATCCGCTGTTCGGGGCGCGGCGGGCCGACCGCGCCATGCTCTGACAGGCTTCCGACCCGATCCGGCTCTGCCTCACGCCTTCATTAGACGCAGCATCGGCGAAAACGTGAGCAGGGATGTTCAATCACTTTACAGGGCTGGATCCGCCCGGGCGAATACTCGTGGATGGACGATTCTGTTCACTCAGGCTCCCGGACGCGAGGAGCCCATTCTTCTGCAATCATAACTCCTGCATATTCAATAAGTTACGAATTTCGTCATTGCCCGCAGGGGAGCAACGGCATCATCTTCCGATCGGTGTGCCGGCGCACGCGGCGCCTCGTGTCCCATGACGCCGGCCTGGACAACCGACCGAGGAGGGTCAAAGAATGGCACGCAAAGGATTCATTCTCGCCGCTCTCGTGCTCGTCGCGGGCCTCGTCGCAGGACCGGATGAAGCCAGGGCCGAGACGTCTTTCAACTTTCTGTTCAGCGTAAATCATGTCGATAACGACAGTCAGCTGTTCCTGAATCTCGCGGTCTCCTCGTACGGATACAACCAGACCGTGCTCGAGCCGGTGCTGCCGCGACTCAAGTCGGTCGAGAATGATCTTCCCGTGGTGCTCTTTCTGGCGCGCAAGTCGGGCCGGCCGGTCAATGTAGTCGTCGGATTGAGGGCTCGGGGACTCTCGTGGTCCGTCATCTTCGGGAAAGTGAACGTACCGTTCGATGTTCTGTTCGTCGGGTTGGAACGGGATCCCGGCCCCCCATACGGGAAAGCCTGGGGCCACTGGAAGAAGCGGTCGAAGAAGTTCGCTCCGACCGATGCGGACGTGGTCGGCCTGGTTCAGGTCCAGATGGGATCGCGCTGGGCAGGCATGTCGCCCTACGAACTGGCGAGGGCACGCGGCCAGGGCAAGCACGTGCACAACCTCGTCGCCGACAGGAAGGGCCGCCCGCACAAGAGCAAGGCGACCGTGCGCCCCGCGAAGTCGAGCAAGAGCGACAAGCCGGGTGCGGCCTCCTTGAAGAAGAGCAAGAGACCGAAGTCGAAGGCTCCCAAGAACTGACGCGAGGGCGATCCGGAGTCGTCCGGTGCCGAATACAAATACGGCGGCCGCACCGATGTGGCCGCCGTTTTTTCTGCCCCCGGTGATTCCCGACGGAAACCGCGCTCAGTACTTTTCTTTCTGCGGCAGTCCGTCCCTGATCTCGAACCAGGGCGCACGGCTTCGCACCCAGATGTGGTTCTCGGGTCTTTTCGCGATCGGTGAGTCGAGTGTCCCTGCCGTGATGTAGATGTTCCCCGGTTCGCCCTCAGTCCAGCTCGCCAGGATCGATCCGCATGTGCGGCAGAAGCCCCGAATCGTCCCGGACTCGACTTTGAACGTGGTGAGCTGATCCTCGCCAGAAACCCAGGTGAACCCGCTCCGCGGGACGCCGACGTATGTTGCGAAGGCGGCGCCATGCATCTTGCGGCAGTCGATACAATGACAGTGTGCCATATAGTCAGGCTCGCCGGTCACCCGGTAGCCCACTTTGCCGCACTGGCAGGAGCCGTCGAGAGTTTTTCCTTCAGCCGTCATGGTGGCGCCCTCCTCGGGCTCAGTATAGTCTACGCGAATCTGTGCCGGCTCGGGGTTACCATTCCCTTTCGATCACGCGATCGACAGGTTCGAGCCGGCCGGAACAGCGGGCCGGTTCTCTCGAGGGTGCGATGACCAAGGTCCTTCTCGCAGATGACGACCGTCTCGGCGCACGGACGATCGCCGCTGCGTTGCGCCGGGCCGGATTTTCCGTCACGCTCGCAGGGGACGGCAAGGCGGCGCTCGATCGGTTGCGCGCCGAACCGTTCGACGTTTTACTGACCGACTGGGCCATGCCGCGGATGGATGGCATCGCCCTGATCCGGCGCGTGCGGGAGACGGTCCAGCCGGTCCCCTGCATCATCATGATCACGGCGATCGATTCTCCCCGTGCGCGAAGCCGGGCTCTCGATTCGGGCGCAGACGACTTCCTCACCAAACCGGTGAGCGGACGGGTGGTAATCCATGCCGTTCGTACCGGCCTGGCGCGCCGCGGGCAGCCCGCCCCCGCACTGGAGCGACCGAACCCGCGACAACGCCGTCCCGACGCCGCGCCTCCTCCCTTCGTCGGTGTCGTCATCGCCGCGAGTACGGGGGGTCCGGGGGTGCTTTTGACCGTCCTGAGAACGCTCCCGATTTCCGCATCGGTCGCCTGTTTTGTCGTGCAGCACGCTCCGGGTTGGATGCTCGAATCACTGGCCACCCGCCTCGCTCAGGCGAGCCGGCTTAAGGTAACGATCGCCCGGGACGGTCTCCAGCCCGAGGCGGGGACGGTCTACCTCGCTCCCGGAGATCACCACATGGTCCTCTCTCCCGGCA
>JAZGDH010000210.1:0-2559 GCA_036477555.1 Acidobacteriota bacterium | reverse complement strand
GCGCGGCAGGCCGGTTCCTCGTCAGGCTTTCCGATCTATCGGGCGCCGACCTCGCCACCCTCTTCGAATCCGGCCACCCCGAACTCGGGCACCATCCGTCCGCAGGGCCAGTCCCACATCGGTAACGGATCCCTGGTGGGGGCATCCCATGCGGGGTCCTCAGCCCCGTTTCCGCTCCGCCCGATGGGGGCGGTGACCCCGGCCGATCATGACCGGTCGACCCTCGCAGCACTCAAGCAGCGCGATCTCGTAGCGCTCATCCTGGCCGCGGGGATCGGAAAGCGCATGCTCTCCCGAACTTCGAAGCTGGCCCACCATGTCGCCGGACGACCGATGGTGCGGCATGTCGTCGAGGCAGCCCGATCGGCCGGCGCCCTGCGCACCGTCGTGGTGATCGGGAACCAGGCCGACGAGGTGCGACAGGCTGTCGGGAACAATGACAAGTCGATCGCCTTCGCCTTCCAGAAGGATCAACATGGGACCGGGCACGCCGTGCTGGCTGCCGAGCGACAGATGCATGGTCATCAGGGAATCGTGCTGATCCTCAACGGCGATCTGCCCGCTCTGCGTCCGGAGACGATCCGGACGTTCATCGACTTCCACCGTCATTCCGGCGCTCCGCTCAGTCTGCTGACAGCGGTCGTCGCCAATCCCACCGGCTACGGGAGGATCATACGGAACTATGCCGGAGACGTCGCCCGCATCGTCGAGGAGGCGGACGCGACGGTCGACGAGCGGGCCACCCAGGAGATCAACTGCGGGATCTACTGCGCCGACGTGCAGGAGATGTACCGCCCGCTGCGGCGGGCGACACGCGACAATGCACAGGGGGAGATTTACCTGACCGATCTGGTGGAGATCCTCCACAAGGACGCCCGCAAGGTCGCCGCCTATCGTCATCCCGACTCCGCCGAGGTGCTCGGCGTGAACACCCGGCGCGAGCTGGCCGTGGCGGCGCGAGCCCTGTATCGGCGCAAAGCCGACGCACTCTTGACGGCGGGCGTCTCACTCATCGACCCCGGCGCCACCTACATCGACGCCGACGTGCATGTCGGCAGGGACACCGTGATCGAGCCGGGCGTCATGCTGATCGGCTCCACTGAGATCGGGGAAGGGACGCACATCGGCGCCGGCAGCCGGATCGCCGACAGTCGCATCGGCGACGGCACGATCATCCTCGCCTACTCGGTGATCTCCGGCTCGCAGATCGGACGGGAGTGCCGCATCGGTCCCTTCGCGCATCTCAGGCCGGAGACGATCCTCGATGAGAAGGCCCGGATCGGGAATTTCGTCGAAACCAAGAGGACACGGCTCGGGCGCGGCGCGAAAGCGAACCATCTCTCCTATCTCGGGGACGCCGAGATCGGCCGGGAGGCGAACCTCGGCGCCGGCACGATCACCTGCAACTACGACGGCGTCGCCAAGCACCGCACGATCGTGGAAGACGAGGTGTTCATCGGCAGCGACACGCAGCTCGTGGCCCCGGTGCGCATTCGGCGCGGCGCCTACATCGGGGCCGGTTCGACCATCACCCGTGACGTGCCTGCCTATGCCCTCGCCATCTCGCGCGGCCGCCAGGAGATCAGGGAGGACTGGGCAAAACACTTCAGCCCCCGCGCCCGCCAGAAGGACAAGGGGTCACGGTCGAAGTAATCGCGGCGCCAGGCCACGCTTGGCAGTTATCCGGTTTCCACTTATATTGGAACCGATCATGTGCGGAATCGTCGGGTACATCGGCCACAAGAATGTCAGCAGCGTTATGCTGGACGGATTGCGCCGCCTGGAGTACCGGGGCTATGATTCGGCCGGGATCGCCGTCATCAACGGCTCCGATATCCAGGTCGTCCGTAGCGCCGGCAAGCTGCGCAACCTTGAGGAGAATCTCAGGCTGACGACCCTCGAGGGATCGTTCGGTGTCGCGCACACCCGCTGGGCCACGCACGGCCGTCCGACCGAAGAGAACGCCCACCCGCACCGCGACTGCTCCGGAACCCTCGTGGTGGTCCACAACGGGATCATCGAGAACTACAAGGAACTCAAGAAGGAACTGACCGAGGCCGGTCACAAGTTCCAGACCGAGACCGACACCGAGGTCATCGCACACCTGATCGAACACGCGCGCTCCGCGAACGGGGGCTCCCTCGACGCGGGGGTCCACGAGATCGTGCCGCGCCTGCAGGGCTCCTACGCCTTCGCCGTCGTCTCGTCGAATGATCCGCGCAAGATCATCGCGGCGCGCAAGGGACCGCCGCTCGTCATCGGCCTCGGCAAGGACGAGTACTTCGTCGCCTCCGACGTGCCGGCGATCCTGCATCACACGCGCGACATGTTCTTCCTGGATGACGGCGAGATGGCCGTCGTCACCGATTCGGGTGTCGTCATCACCGACCCTGACGGCCATCCGGTGGCCAAGACGATCCAGCGCATCACGTGGGATCCGATCATGGCCGAGAAGGCCGGCTTCAAGCATTTCATGCTGAAAGAGATCTACGAGCAGCCCCGGGCAATCCGGGACACTCTGCTCGGGCGGGTCTCTCAGGAGAGCGGAAGGATCTTTCT
>JAZGDH010000021.1:0-2331 GCA_036477555.1 Acidobacteriota bacterium | reverse complement strand
GCATCGGGCTCGAGGACCTCGCGGCCGCTTCGCTCGTGTACGACCGGGCCGTCGAGGCGGGCGCCGGGACGAGCATCCCGCCGGGAGCCTGATAGGATCGGCTGCGCCTGAAGTGAGCTGTGAGGGAACCGATCATGAGCACCGCCGAGAAGATTGAATCGATCCTGCGCCAGCGCTTCCGACCGATGCACCTGGAGCTGAGCGACGACTCCGCGAAACATGCCGGACACCCCGGCGCCACCTCGGGCGGCGGACACTTCGATCTGCTGATCGTCTCGGAGCGCTTCGAGGGGTGCACGCTGCTCGAGCGGCACCGCATGGTGAACGAAGCGCTCGGCGATCTGATCGGCAGCGAGATCCACGCTCTGGCACTCAGGACGATCCCCCCATCCGAGTGGCGCAAGCCGTGACAGGGGCACGCGGCGAACCACTCTCCGATTTGCGGGTTTATCTCAACCTTCTACGCCGGGAGGAAGACCTCGTCGAGATCGAGGCGGAGGTCGATCCCCATCTCGAAGCGGCCGAGATCCACCGCCGCGTGATCGCCGCCGGCGGACCGGCGCTGCTGTTCCGGCGGATCCGTGGATCATCGTTCCCCGCCGTCACCAACCTGTTCGGCGCCTCCCGCCGTGTGGATCTGGCCTTCGGGAGCCGGCCGAAAGCGATTCTGGAGCGGATCGCCCGTCTCCCTGAAACCCTGCTGCCGCCGACGGCTGGGAGGTTCTGGGATCACCGCGATCTGCTCGGTGACCTGTTCCGCACCGGCCTGTCGGAGCGGACCTCGGGACCGGTCATGGAGACGGCCGCCGGCGCTCCTGATTTCGGGCGCCTGCCGATACTCACCACCTGGTCGAAGGACGGCGGCCCGTTCGTCACGCTGCCGCTCGTCTGCACCGAGCATCCGGACGGACGGGGACACAACCTCGGGATCTATCGCATGCAGGTGTACGATGCTCGGACGGCAGGGATGCACTGGCAGATCGGCAAAGGGGGCGGCTTCCATCACGCCGCGGCCGAGGCGCGCGGCGAATCGTTGCCGGTCGCGATCTCACTCGGCGGGCCTCCGGCGATGATGCTGTCGGCCGTCGCACCGCTTCCGGAGAACGTCCCCGAGCTGCTGCTCGCCTCGGTTCTTCTCGGCCGGCGCCTGCCGATCATCCGGAAGGGGCCGGGGGCGCCCGCCTTCGCCGCCGAGGCCGAGTTTGCATTGCTGGGTCGCGTGCCGCCCGGCGAGCGACGCGACGAGGGCCCGTTCGGCGATCACTACGGCTACTACTCCCTCACGCACCCCTATCCCGTCTATCAACTCGACGCCATCCACCATCGCCGCGACGCGATTTACCCGGCGACCGTCGTCGGCAAGCCGCGGCAGGAGGATTTCTACATCGGTGACTATCTTCAGGAGCTCCTGTCGCCGCTGTTCCCGGTCGTCATGCCGGCGGTGCGCGACCTGTGGTCGTACGGCGAGACCGGCTACCACTCTCTCGCCGCCGCAGTCGTCCGTCAGCGCTACAAACGCGAGGCGATGGCCTCCGCCTTCCGGATCCTCGGCGAGGGGCAGCTGTCGCTGACGAAATTCCTGCTGGTGCTCGACCGGCCGACCGACCTCAAGGATTTCAGGTCGGTCCTTACTGAGGTTCTTCGGCGCGCCGATTTCCGCACCGACCTGTACATCTTCTCGAATCTGTCGATGGACAGCCTCGACTACGCAGGGCCGAGGATCAATGAAGGGAGTAAGGGGGTGCTGCTCGGTGTCGGCGAGCCGGTGCGCGATCTGCCCTCAGAGTTCAAAGGCCCGCCTCCTCCCGGTGCGCGGGACGTTCGCGTCTTCTCACCCGGATGTCTCGTGGTGGGGACCGCCCCTTTCCCCTCCGGGACTGCCGCAGGGCAGGCGGCGCCCGACCTGGCGCCGATCCTCGAGCACCCCTCGCTCGCCGACTGGCCGCTCGTCGTGATCACCGACGACGCCGCGCGGGCCACGAAGAGTGTCTTCAACTTCCTCTGGTCGACATTCACCCGCTTCGAGCCGGCGGCCGACCTGCACGGCCGCTCCGTCTCCCTGATCCGCCATCACCCCTCGTTCACAACTCCGATCGCGATCGACGCCCGGATGAAGCCGACCTATCCCGAAGAGCTGTTCTGCGACGAGAAGACCGCCGCGCTCGTGACGCGGCGCTGGAAGGAGTACTTCCCCCGCGGCGGTGTCGAGATGGGCGACTCGGACCGCGGGCATCTGGATTAACAACCGCAGCTGCACAGAGACATTACGGGGATCATCCCGGACATGTCCCGTCAGCGGTAGGGGTTACCACTGCGCGTGCGTTGAACGAC
>JAZGDH010000209.1:0-2883 GCA_036477555.1 Acidobacteriota bacterium | reverse complement strand
TCCCCGAGCACGAGGCGGTGAGAAGACTGATCGAAGCGGTGCGGGGCTCCCCCGGAATCGAGATCCTCTCTGGGACAACCGCGTTCGGCGTTTATGAGGACAACCTCGTCGCCGCCGGGAACGGCCGCGATCTGTTCAAGATTCGCGCGAAGGCGGTCGTGGTGGCGGGCGGCGCCAACGACCGGCACCTGGTCTTTCAGAACAACGACCTTCCCGGCATCATGACGGCCCGCGGCGTGGAGCGGCTCGTGGGGATCCACGGTGTCGTTCCCGGCGAGCGAGCCGTCGTCGTCACGACCCACGACGGCGGATACCACACGGCCCTCATCCTGTATGGCGCCGGTGTGAAGGTCATCGCCGTGGTCGACTCGAGGCCGAAGATGCGCTCTTCGGAATTCTCCCCCGGGGCCGCGCCGATCCCAATCATTCCCGACAGCACGATTCGTGCCGCCTCGGGGTGGAAGCGCGTCCGGGGTGTCTCGATCGGCGCCCTGGAAGGCAGCGGCTCACAGAAACTCCAGTGCGACCTCGTCGTCACGGCGGTTGGATTCACTCCGCAACTCGGGCTGCTCGGCTCCGGCGGAGGTCGGCCCATCTGGGATTCGACGCGCGAAGTGTTCCGGGTCTTCGAACTCCCGGAGGCTCTGTACGCCGCCGGTGAGGTTAACGGCCCCGCGTCGTTCGGCCGACTGGTTCGCGAAGGGATGGAAACCGGCCGGGCGGCCGCCAGGGGCGAGCCCGCCCCCGAAAGCCGGCGCGATCCCGCGGAGTGCATCCCTGCGCCGCCGGCCGACGTCTCCGTAAGGGGCGCGAAACGTTTCGTCTGCAAGTGCATGGACGTGACCCGCCGCGAGATCCAGGACTCGATCCGCGAGGGATTCGACCAGATCGAAACGCTCAAACGGTATACCAGCATGGGGATGGGGCCGTGCCAGGGGAAGAGCTGCTACGAGGCCGCCGCTCGCATCGTCGGGCTGGACGCACCCCATTCCGAATCACCCGCCCTTCCCACGACGATGCGGCCTCCCTTTGCGCCGGTCCCGTTCGGGGTCCTCGCCGGCCGGGCACCTCATCTACAAGCGGTGAGGCGGACACCGATGCACGCCGAACACGTCAGGGCCGGCGCGCGTTTTCTGGATGCCGGCCTCTGGAAACGACCGGAGCGCTACGCGGAGATCGCGGACGAGGTGCTCGCCGTTCGCAACGCTCTGGGCATCATTGATGTCAGCACCCTCGGAAAGCTCGAGCTGACCGGTCCGGACGCGCTGCAACTTCTCAACTTCATGCTGCCGGGAGATTATTCGAATCTCAGCGTGGGAAGGGTGCGCTATCACACGATGGTCGGCGAGGATGGCATCCTGTTCGAGGACGGCACGATCTCGCACATCGACGAAGGCCGCTATTTTCTCTCGACGACCACCGGAAATGCCGACGCGATCCGATCCCGGTTCTGGTGGTGGATCACGTCATTGGACCTCGACGCGCGCCTCGCGAATCTCGGACCGGTGCTCGCCGCCGTCAACCTCAGCGGCCCGCGGACCCGCGACCTCCTCCGCGGCCTGGTCGATATCGATCTCTCGAACGCCTCGTTTCCGTATATGTCGCATCGACACGCGCGGCTCCTGGGTATCGAGGTCCACCTGTTCCGGATTGGATTCACGGGTGAGCTGAGTTACGAGATTCATTTCCCGGCCGAGTACGGCGAATCGTTATGGGTCGCACTGCTGGAGAAGGGGGCTTCCCACGGGATCAGACCGTTCGGCGTGGAGGCGCAGCGCGTCCTTCGCCTCGAGAAGGGGCATCTCATCCCGGGCGTCGATACGGATGCGCTGTCGAGTCCGTACGAGGCGGGGGTCGGGTTCACGATCAAGGATCGGAAACCCGATTTCATCGGCCGCGCGTTTCTGTCACATGCGAGAAGCCGCGGCCCCGAAAACCGGCTGGTCACCTACCGGCTCCGGCCCGACAGCCCGATCCCGCGCGACGGGTACATCATCGTCGACAACGGGCGTGTCATCGGCCGCGTAACCAGCTCGCGGATGAGTCCCACCCTCGGTCACGGTATCGGGCTGGCGTGGGTCCGGGAACCTCTTCCGAAGCCGGGAACCAAAGTACGGATCCGGCTCGAGAGCGGTGGCGACGTTGCGGCCGAGCTGCTCGAGGAGCACGCCCCCTATGACCCACGCGGGGAGAGGCTGCGATCATGACGAGGCTCGTGCGGCACTCACCGCTTTCGGCCGTTTACCGATCCGCGAACGCCTCCACCATCGAAACGGCCGGCTGGGAGGTGGCGGAGCATTTCGGTGATGTCGAGGCGGAGAGGCGCGCGCTCGGCTCTGGGTCGGTGCTCGTCGACTGGTCTCACATCGGCAAAATTTCCCTTCGCGGCCCGGGAGCCGAAGAGAACGCCAGCCGCATCGCCTCGACGAACCGCCTCCCCGCGCCGCCGGGAGCGCTCGGCTTCGCGAACGGAATCAGCGGAGTTCTGTTGAGACTCACCGCGGACGAGTTCCTGATCCTTTGTGCTCCCGGTGACGAGCGTAAGGTCCTGGCCAGTCTGGATCGGAGCCGGACGGCGGTCCTCGATCAGACCGGAGGGTACGGCGTCCTGCTCCTCGCCGGGCCGCGCCGCGACGAGGTCCTGGAGCGCTCCTCGGCGATCGACCTCCGCGCCGGTCCCACGGTGGGAGGGTGCGTCGTTCAGACCACCGTCCACTTCGTGCCGTGCACGATTTACAGCGCGGCCGAACGGGACATGCTGATTCAGTCCCGCGATTCCACCGAGAGCCTGCATCACGCCCTGCTCGACGTCGGCCGTCAGGTGGGGCTCGTTCCCGCAGGGATCGGCTGCCTGCCTGTGGAACTCGAAGGTGCAGGACAATG
>JAZGDH010000208.1:0-5185 GCA_036477555.1 Acidobacteriota bacterium | reverse complement strand
TCGACCTGCATGCCGACTATCCGATGGAGCTCAGCGGCGGGCGCCTGAGACTCTTCGTGGACGTCTTCAACATCTTCGGCAGCCAGGAACCGATCGCGTTCGTTGACACGGTCGAGATGACGGCGGGCGTGACCAACCCGGACTTCCTCAGGCCGGTCGTCTACCAGGCGCCGCGCTCGTGGCGCCTCGGGGCCCGCTGGGACTTTTAGGAGCCCGGACAGGGGCTCCTGATATCCAGTCCGGGCTCCTGAGAGCCTCTCCGGCTTCTTTCGCGGCGCCTGCCGGGCCGCTATACTCTGGCCGTGTCGACCCTCAGTCGTCCCGCGCGCTTCCTGCTGACCACCGGCGCCGCACTGATCCTGCTGGCCACCATCTTTATCCCGTTCTCCGTGTCGCGCGTTCCGGCCGGCTCGATCGGCCTGTCGGGTCATCGAGGGCACGGCCCCGGCTGGTTCGTCCGCGCGCCTTTCAGTCCCGTTCTGATCGTCCCGCTGAGCGGTGGCCCCGTGCGGTTCGATCTCGACCGTTCCACGCGCGAAGGGGCGACGATCCGGACCCGTCTGACGCTCGATTACAGGATCGATCCCGACCTCTTTGCACAACGCGCGATCGATGCGATCGCCACCGGATTCGAGGAATACATTCGCACCACGATGCAGGATGCCCTCCACCCCTTCGCACCCTCGACGCTGCTGGCCCCCGCGGCGCCGGCCGGCGGCGGCGGGCGAACCGCGGCCCCACGCAACGCACTCGACGCGATCGAACATGCGTTGCGGGCAGGCGGGATTGTCCCGGAGCGTCTCGAGGGGTGGGTGGGACCGATCTCGGCCTTCGCGAATCCAATCGACGGGGCGGGCACGGAGGGTGGCCGCGACGAAATCGCGCTCGGACCGATGCCGGAAGTCGTTCCGACGGGCGCCCGCCTCGTTCTGATCGGGCTCGACGGCGCCGACTGGGACGTCATCGATCCGCTGATTCGCGCCGGACGGATGCCGCGCCTCGCCGCGTTGATCCGATCGGGGACGCGGGGACGAATGCGTTCGTACCTGCCGATGATCTCGCCACTATTGTGGACGACGATGGTGACGGGGGTCGGTCCGGATCGCCATCGGATCGCCGATTTCCAGGCGGTCGACCTTGCTTCGGGCAGAACTATTCCGATGAGCAGTCGCTTCCGCGAGATGAAGGCACTGTGGAACATCCTCGGCGATGCCGGCCTGTCGACCGGGTTCGTCGCCTGGTGGGCATCCTATCCAGCCGAACGGGTGTCGGGCGTGCAGGTGTCGAACCTGGTCGCGTTCGAAACGCTCCGCCCTCGACCGGCCGACAAGCCGTTCGCCCGCGGGATCGTCTTCCCCTCCGACTACCTGGAGGGGCCTCGTGACGACCTGATCACGGCCTCGGACCTGTCGTTCGAGGAGGCCCGGCACATCATGCGGATCGAGCGGTCCGAATTCGAAGCGGCGGTTAAGGATGTCCTGCGCCCGCCGGGGGTCGAGGACGAAGCGATCAATCGGAAGATGAGTCAAAACCCGGTGCCGCTGGTCCTCTCGATCCTGACCGGCTCGCGCAACTATGCCACGCTCGCGGCCGACCTCCTCGCGCGCCGGTTCGATCTGACCGCCGTCTATTTCGAGGGGATCGACATGATGGGGCACCGTTTCCAGCACTGCATGCCGCCGCGGATGGCGCTCTGCCCCGACGAGGATTTCGAGCGTTTCAGCGAATCGGTCTCCGCGTTCCATGCCCGGCAGGACGCTCTGATCGGATCGATCGTCGACGCGGCGGGAGACGACGCGACGATCCTCATTGTCTCGGATCACGGGTTCAGGTCGGGGACCGGGCGCCCGCGCGCGGTGCTGCCGTTCACGACCCAGCAGCCGGTCGAATGGCACGATGAGGAAGGGATCTTCCTGATGCGAGGACCGATCGCGCGCCGCGGCGCGACGTTGGCTTCGCCGGCCACGTTGTTCGATGTGGCTCCGACGGTTCTCCATCTCCTGGGTCTTCCGGTCTCTGAGGACATGTCGGGTCGCGTCCTCGTCGAGGCTCTCGAACCGGGCTTCATCCGCTCGCATCCGGTGCGCACCGTCCCATCCTACGAGGAACTGGGATCCCCGCTCGCGATCATGGGGCCGGGGGATGAGCAAGCGAGCGCGGCCGAGGACGAACTGCTGGCCAATCTACGCGCGCTCGGATACATCGGCGGGGATTCGGATCCCGACGCTCCGGACGACGCCGCGCTGCGCGCCGGCGACTCCGATCGTGCAGTCGGAAGCGGAGGGCTCGGCACGCTCGCGTTCTACCATCGCAACCTCGCCATTTACCTGCTCCAGCGGCGCGACTACGCTCGAGGGATCGACGAACTGATCGCCGCGAACGAACGGACGCCGCTCCCGAGGAGCTATCAGCTGCTCTCGCAGGCCTACCTGTCGCTGGGGCGCACCGACGAAGCAATCGCGGCGCTGCATGCCGGGCTGAATCAGTTCGCCGCGATGGATCCCGAGTCGGTCCTGTGGCTGGTGCGCATCCATCTCCGCGATCCGGGCGATCTCCACGCCGCGCGCGATGAAGGGCGACGCTGGGCGGAGCGTACCGCGGGGCACCCCGGGCTCGACGATGTGATTGCCGGATTGCTGGCCGAGGAAGAAGGGGATCACGGCAGGGCGGAGACCCTCTTCCGCGCCTCGCTCGAGGCCGATCCGACGCGCGTCGTCGCGGCCGATCACCTGTACCGGCTCCTGGCGAAGCGCGGCGCCCCGATCGAACTCGAAGCGGTGCTCCGGCGCGGACTCGCCCGTGATATCCGAATCGACGAGTACCACAGCATGCTGGGCGTCATTCTGGCGGAGACGGGACGTCTCGAAGACGCCCTCGTCTCGCTGCGCAGGGCGGTCAAGCTCGATCCGTACAGCTCCCGGTTCACCGGGAACCTCGGCAACGTGCTGGCCCGCCTGGAGCGCTGGAGTGAGGCCGCGGACGCTTACGGCCAGGCGGCGCAACTGGAGCCGTCGGTCGAGATCTACATGCGGCTCGGATCGGTCTATCGGAGGATGCAGGATTCCGACAGGGCCCTTGCAGCCTTCCGGCAGGCGCGCGATCTCGACCAGGGGGGTGTGGCGCCGTTCCTGGGCATCGCGTTGTTAATGGCCGAAACGGGTCGTGATGAGGAGGCGCTTGACGCCGCACGCGAGGGGCTCGATCGTCACCCGAACGATCGTTCGCTGCGCTCCTTTTACGAGGATCTGATCAGGAAGAGACGTACTCCTGAAGCTGCTCCTGGTCGGTCTGGCTCAGGTTGATGAATCGGACCCCGACTTCCTGAGATCCGCCGGCGCCCTGGCCGATCCGCTCCACCTCGCCCTCCACCTTCAACGAGGCTTTGGTCTTCGGGAGGAAGAATTGAAGGTTCAGGCGCGCGCCGACCTGGAGCTGCGTGGTCGTCGCCAGCATCAATCCGGTGGCGCTGAGGTTCTTCGCCTGGCCGACGACCTCTTTCTCGCCCGCCGTTCCGGTGACGTTGAACACGACGGTGATCCGCTCCGCGCCGCGTTGCTTGACCGTCAGGATGCGCGCCACCACGCTGAGCAGTTCCTCCGGATTCTCCGGTTTGATCACGAACTCGGTGCAGCCCGCCTTCAGGCACCTGTCCCGGACCTCCGCCGAGCCGGAGGCGCTCATGATGATGATCGGCGTGGCGACGAGCGAGACCTCCTTGCGCATTTTCGTGCAGGCCTCCGCCCCGTCCATGTTCGGCATCTCGAGGTCGAGGAGAATGAGATTCGGTTGATGCTGGACGGCGAGCTGGATCGCCTTCTCGCCGCTGTCTGCGGCCAGAACGGCGAACCCTCCCCGTTCCAGATAGGTCTTCTCGACCTCAAGGAAAAACTTCAGGTCGTCCGCGATCAGCACCGTGACCTTGCCCACGCAATCCTCCTCGCCGGCACGCGGCGGAAATTACCACACCGCAGTGAACCGGGTCAAAGGGGTGAAGACCGTTCCGGTTCGTGCACGGGGTCCTGGCCCGATTCCAGCTCACGCAGGCGTTTCCGGGCGATGTCCCGCTCGCTCGAGCCGGTCGCATCGGCACGCGCCAGATATTCCCGGTAGGCGCGCACGGCTTCGGCGTTGCGATCGAGAGCCTCGGACGCCCGCGCGAGATCGAGGAACGGCCGGGCCTCCGGCGGTGACGACTGCACCGCCTGCGCCAGCACCCGCGCGGCCGATTGCGGGTCTCCGCCCATCAGGAGGGCACGACCGAGCCCGGCCTGCAGCCCGGCGCTGCCGGGCGCCCTGGAGAGCGCCGCGCGAAACTCGGTGATCGATTCGACGACGACACCCGTATCGAGCAGCAGAGAGGCGAGTCCGCCGCGGATATCGGGATCGTCCGGGCTGATCTCGAGGGCGCGGCGGTAGGAATCGAGCGCGAGCTGCGGCGCCGCGAGCGCCCGGTGACAGGCGGCGATCTCGGCGTGGAGAAGCCCCCGGAGCACGTTGCCGGTCGGCGCGGACGGGGATCCGGTCAGGCCGGTCAGCGCGGTCGTGTAGAGAGGCAACGCCTCGCCCGGGCGTCCCTCCCCGCGGGTCACGGCCCCCAGCAGTGCAAGCAGGGCCGGCGGCGCCGCGCGCGCGGGGTCCGAGGATCGCTCCTCGCGGATGCGACCCGACAGGTCGGCGAGCGCAGCGCGTGCCGCGGTGCTCCGTCCCTGCCGGAGATCTCGAAGGGCGGTTTCGAGGAGGGCGACCATCGCCGGATCGGGTGGGGGCTGTCGCGCGCCGCCGATCACCTCGCGACCGGTCGCCTCGCCGAGTGATCTCCTCATCTCTTCGACGCGACCGGGGCGGGACGCCGCCAGGCTCCGCACCTCAGCCGGATCGCGCCTGAGATCGTACAGTTCCGGAACCAGACCGTCGATATATTTCCATCCGTGTGATCGGAACGCTTCGAGTCGCGAACCGCCCAGGAGGGCCTCCTGATATCCCGTCGTCACCACGGCAGGCAGGACGGGCAGACGCCCGCCGGGATCGAGAAGCGGCACCAGACTCGTTCCCTCGAGCGCCATTCCGGAATCGATCTCCAGCAGGTCGAAGAAGGTGGGGAGAAGGTCGATGCTCCGCACCTGTTCGGGGATGGAGCGGGCCCGCGCGGGCGACTGGGGGACACGCATCAGCATTGGAACCAGCA
>JAZGDH010000207.1:0-4303 GCA_036477555.1 Acidobacteriota bacterium | reverse complement strand
CCCGGCGCGACGCCGCCTCGAGCAGGCCAAGCAGCATCGTCGGCACGAGGTTCGTGATCGTCACCCCGGCCGACTCGATCCGCTCGAAGGCCGCGTTCGCATCGTAGCGCGGGATCATGACGTGGGTTCCCGCGACGGCGGTCACGGTCCAGACGGCCCACGCATCGGCAAGGTGAAACATCGGCGCGGCGTGAAGCCAGGTGTCATCGCCCGTGAACGCCAGCTCCTCAATCGTCATGGCGGCGTGAGCGGCCAGGTTGTCACGTGTCAGGATCACCCCCTTGGGGCTCCCGGTCGTCCCGCTCGTATAGTAGAGCTGCGCGGCGCCTGCGATTGCATCCCCCGGGTCCTCGCCGGTGAATCCGTCGAGCGCTCTGATGACCCAGCCTTCCCGGGTCGGGAGAGGCTCCTGATCGAACACGCGGGCGACCGACCGGGGTTCCCCGATCAGCAGACGCGCGCCGCTGTGGCGGAGAATCTGGTGAACCTCGTTGGGATGAAGCCGAAGATTGATCGGGACGAGGACGAGCCGGCTGTGCAAGGCCGCGAAGTAGGTTGCCAGATAAAGATGGCAGTTCGGGAACAGGGCGGCGACACGATCCCCCGGGCGGGCTCCGGCGGTTGCCAGGTTCTCGGCACAGCGCGTCGCGAGATCGGCCAGAGCCGGGTAGGCCAGACGCTCTCCGCCACAGATCACCGCGGTCCCGTGCTGGTTCGCGCGGGCCGCATCCCCCAGCAGATCGACGAGTTCCATCCGGCTGCGGCACCTTCCCCCGCATCGGGCGGATGTCGGTGATTAACCCGATACGCTAAGGGTATTTCCGGATACCTCCGTAAGGCACATTATTGCATGATGCCAAATTGCGTGCTCTACATGGCCCCATGTCGGGGTCGGTTCGGGTGGCATCCGAGGGAGGGATCCGACCGAGCATGGGCAAGATCAACTATGTCGTCCGCAACACCCCACGCCTGAGCCTCCAGGGGGCTCGTCTCGTCATGGCGGCCGCGACGCGCAAGGCTGCCGCGCTCCGCGTTCCGATGGACATCGCCGTCGTCGACGACGGGGGCCACCTCATCGTGTTCAACCGCATGGACGGCGCCAAACTGAGCAGCATCGACATCGCCATCAGCAAGGCGTGGACGGCCGCATGCTCCCGACGGCCGACACACGAATACGCCGAGATCGCCGGACCGGGGCGGCCGGCCTATGGAATTCACATGACCAACGACGGCCGCTTCACCATCGTTGGCGGTGGATTGCCGATCCGGATCGGTAACGGCGTGCTCGGAGGAATCGGCTGCAGCGGGGGGACCGTGCACCAGGACAGGGAGGTCGCTCAGTCCGGTATCGTCGCCCTCAGGAGCAAGATGACGCCCGGTCGCGCCACCAGAAGGACAGTCAGAAGAGCCGCCGGGAAAAAACCAAAACGCAGGAAACGCGCCTGAGGCCGTCGGGGCGCCACCTCACCGCTGCGCCGGTCGTTCCTCCCACATCTTCTGGAACAGATCGATCGATCCGACCGCGTAGCCGGCGTAGTGATTGTTGAAATAGCCGTAGACATCCCGGCCCCCTTCGAGCATCGCCCGCATGGCCGGAACCCACTCACCCATCTCCCGCCGTCGGTCCTGGATCAGGCGATCCCATCGTTTCGTCTTCTTCTCGATCCCGTGTCGATCCCCCAGCCATCGGATATAGACGAAATCGGCCGTCAGGATGTCGGATCGCTTCATCAGGGCGTTGATGCGATGGAACCAGGGATGATCGATTAACGCCAGGGCCACCCGGTGGTGGCGCAGCAGATCGAGGAGCCGGGGTGTGACGAAGTTCTTGTTGCGGACCTCGACCACGAAGCGGTGCTCCGAGGGCAGGGCCGGCAGAAATCGTTCCAGCTTCTCGATGAACGGCCCTGGATCGGGGAACTCCGCCTTCCGGAAGTAGCGAAACTGGAACAGGAGAGGACCGAGCCTGTCACCCAGACGGCTCATCACCCGGAGAAATGTTCCGAATTCTTCGCCGCACCCTTCGAGCATCTTTTCGTGGGTGATGACCTGCGGGATCTTGGCGGAGAAGAGAAACCCGGGCGGAGTCCGCTCGCGCCAGCGATCCACCATGTGCTCGGTCGGGATACGGTAGAAGGTCGCGTCGATTTCCACGGTATCGAATCGCGACGAGTAATGGCGGATGTAGTCGCCGGAAGGCATTCCCTGCGGATAGAAAACCCCTTCCCAGGACGGCGCGCTCCAGCTCGATGTGCCGATGCGAATCTTCGGATCGCCGCCGCCCATCCCGCCTCTCCCCTTCGTCATGCCCGGGCCGGGTGATCGGGGATCGGCCTGCGCTCGAAACGGCGGATCAGCCTCCTGATCGGCTCCCCGATCGGACGCACGCGGCCTTTTCGATAATCATAGCCAACCTGGACGGTCCGGCCTGCAGCGATTGCCCGACCTGACCGATTCTCACGAATCAGATACTCGAAACAGAAGGACGAACGGCCGAAGGAGGAGACACGGATGTGGCACGACAACACATCCTCCAGGGTCACCTGGCTCTTGAAATCGCACTCGGCGCGCGCGACCACGTACTCCACGTCTCCGCGAACGCGGCTCTTCTTCAGGGCGTTCCAGTAAGCAATGCGGGCATTCTCGAAATAGGTAAAATAGACGGCGTTGTTCACGTGCCCCATCGAATCGATGTCCTTGAAGCGGACCTCGAGGGGGACTGCGAGGCGGAAGCCGCGGACCTTCCGGAGCCGGCTCACCACATCGACGCTCCGCCGTCGAGGTTGATCGCCTGCCCCGTGATCCCGGCGCCGGCATCGGATGCCAGGAAGAGGGACAACCGCGCGACCTCAGACGGCTCGATGAACCGTCCCAGGGGCACGCGGGCCTCGGCCCGGCGCCTGAATTCCGCCGCCGGGATCCCCTCCGCCTTTGCGCAATCCTCGACACCCTGCAACGCCATGTCGGTTTCGACCCATCCCGGACAGAGCGCATTGGCGGTGATCTTCCTGGGCGCCAGCTCCAGCGCGATCGCCCGCGTGAATCCGATGACCCCCGATTTGCTGGCGCAGTAGGCTGCGTACCCAGGCACCCCGAACTTTCCCAGAACCGACGAGATATTCAGGACCCGGCCGCGCGCGCCCTCCGGCATGTGACGGGCGGCCTCGCGGGTGCACCGGTACATGCCGGTCAGGTTCGTCGCGATGATGTCGTCCCAGAGAGCAGCGGACCGCTTCCCTGCGGCCGCATCCTCGCCCGCCTCGATCGGCGTCCGGCCCGAAACTCCCGCGTTGTTCACCAGTATGTCGATCCGCTCCCAGACCTCGACGACGTTCCCCATCAGGACTTCGACTTCGTCCTGCTGAGTGACATCACAGCGCATCGGGATGATGCGGTGATCACCGGAGTTGATCTCGTTGGCGACTTTCTGCAGAGTCTTTATGCTCCGTGAAGCGATGGCGACCCGGGCGCCGGCTTCGTAAAAGGCCCTGGCGATCGCGAGGCCGATCCCCCGCCCACCACCCGTGATCACCGCCACCCGATCCTGAAGATCCATCAACTCATCCCCCTCTCCCGTAAATAGTCACGCAGTGCATCTCTGGTGCTGGGAAACGCCAGTTCATCCCACGGGATCTCATCCGGAAGAAACGACCGGACCTCGAGAGCCTCCTCTCCGCACGAGGGGACCTCACCGCTCAAGACCGCCTCGTAGACGATGACGATCACCGGACTGCCCGTATACGCGTAGACGTTCAGCAGGCGCTCGATCCGGATGACGGAGCAGATCTCCTCGAGCGCCTCGCGCCGTGCGGCGCTTTCGGGTGTTTCGCCGCGATCGACATAGCCCCCCGGAAAGACCCACTTCCCGCGGCAGGGCTCGATCGCCCGCCGCAGGAGGACGAGGCCACGCCCGTCGTGGCAGATGGCGCCGACCGCCACCTTCGGATCGACGAAGAAGACGAGGCCGCAGTCGCCGCACACCAGTCGCTTCGGCTCAGAGGCGACGACCGTTTTCAGCGCCAGGGCGCCGCCGCAGGAAGGACAGTGGCGGTACTCGATGGTGCCATCGTCAAAGCGGAGTGGGAGGCTCATGCTGGTCGGAGCGCACGGATCATGATGCTGCGCCTTCTGAATTTCAGCCGTCCGTCCTCGCGCCAGACAGCGTGACCGATGAGATCCTTATCGACGCAGGCCGCCATCATGGCGCGAGCCCGCGCGCCATCCTCCGCCGGGGGATATGCTCTCTCCAGCCACTCCTCGAAATCGAGAACCGGCTGCAATGGCTCCTCCTGATCGATGACGA
>JAZGDH010000206.1:0-2481 GCA_036477555.1 Acidobacteriota bacterium | reverse complement strand
GCGCCCAGGATCCGGTCTCCGACCTCCCAACCATGGGTCGCCTCGAGGGTTCCGAAATTCGGGAATTCGAGGGTCAGGATTCCGAGACGCAGGCCGGCTGCCCTGCGCTTCAGCTCGTCGCGGTGCGCCTGGTAAATCGACAGCCCGGTGATGCGATCGTGCAGCACACCGTGCAGTTCCAGATAACCGGCGCGCAGGCGCCGATCATGGTCTCCGGACTCGGTGGCGGCGAGCAGTGACGGGCGAGCCAGAGGCCCGGTCACGGCGTCGCCCTCTCGACGGTACCGAGAGAGTCGAAAATCGCGTGGACGCGCTCGACCAGTTCGTCGCACGAAAAGGGTTTGGTGATGTAATCGAACGCGCCGTCCTGCATCCCCTGGAGCCTGTCACGAACCTCGGATTTGATGGAGAACATGGCGACCGGGATCGCGCTCGTCATCCGGTCGATTTTCAGCGTCCGCAGCACCTGCCACCCGTCCATCTCGGGCATGTTGATGTCCAGGATGATGAGATCAGGGTGATTCCCCTCGAGCAGTCGCAGAGCCTCCGATCCCGATCCCGCGGACATCACGCAGTAGCCGCTCCCCTCCAGGATCATGCGCGTGAGATCGATGATGTCGCGGTCGTTGTCGACCACCATCACGGTACGCCGCATGCTCATCACGTCCTCCCGTTCGCCCTCAGGCCTGCCCCTTGCCCCCATCATCCGATTCAAGTGGATCCACGCCCAGGATCGCCTGGCCAACGAAGTAATCGAGCAGCGACTCGGTCGCCGCGTCCATCTCGGTAAACCGCACCCCGACCCCTGCGATCAGATGGGAATCGGGATTCTCGTCCACCTGCCGCACGACCACACCGCGGGCGCGCACGTTACGATCCCCCTTGGGGCCGGGGACCCGCAGCGACAGATCCACCGATTCATCGATCGGCAGCGGCTTCGGCATGGCCACGAAAAGCCCGGTGCGACTGATATCCTTCACACGGCCTCGGCGATCCCCTCCCTGAGTCGACATCTGGGCCGGCATGCGCGCGGTCCGCCTCTCACCCGCCCGCCGGGCGACGCAGCCGAACGATTCGAGCGTCGCGACGAGATCATCCCTTGACACCGGCCGGGACAGGACCTCGTCCGCCCCCGCCTTCGTGCATCGTTCGACGCTCTCCGGAACGCTCACGGCAAGGATCGGGATCGATTTCAATCGTGGATCGGCTTTGAGCTCGCGTATCGAGTCGACGCCCAGGCCGGGATGATCGGTCGCCAGGATGATGAGATCGGGTCCGACCGAGCGTGATTTAGCGAGGCAGTCGTCGTGATCAACGGCCCGGACGATCCGGCATCCGATTCGCCTCAAGAATGAAGCCTCGAGCAGCTGAAATAACCCGGCATCGTCAACCATCAGAATCGTCGACATGTTTCGCTTGAGCCTCGCTGGAATGAACCTCGACGGAGGGCGGAATGCTGAACGCTGGGTCGTCAAGACCACTTCGGTCGGACGATACCATAGCAGATGGGCACGGGCAAGGTTCGCGAATCCCGTCTCTCCTCCCGCTGCGCGCGTGTCGCCCTCAGCTGCCGACAGCTCCGCTATCGTGCACCGCCACCTCCGGCGTTTCCGTCACCTCACCGGTTTTGTCTTCCGACCCATTCGATCCCGACCCGTATGATCCGGTCCCTGTTTCGGTGCGGCTCGCCGCAGCCTTCAGCGGAATACCCAGACGTTTCATCTTCTCGATCAGAGTGGTCCTCTTAATTTTGAGAAGCTCAGCGGCTCGCGTCTTGACCCATCCGGAGTGTTCAAGCGCCTGGTAGAGCATCCGCTGCTCGTAGTCGGCAAGCACATGGTCGAGCGAGAACCCATCCCCGCCGACCTGAAGAACCGGCATCTCGATGGCCCCCTCCTCGAGGATCTCGCGCGGCAGATCCTCGCGCCCCAGCTCGGCTTTACCAACGGAAAGCGCCACGGCGCGCTCGGTCACGTTCTCGAGCTGACGGACGTTCCCGGGCCACGAGTACTCCATCAGGGCCTTCATGGCGTCGGGATCGAATCGCTTCACCGGCGCTCCCATCTCGCGGCAGTGCTTGCTGAGAAAATGATGTATCAGCAGGGGGATGTCGCTGCGCCGATCGCGCAGCGATGGCACCTGCATGTGGATCACGTTGAGACGGTAGTAAAGGTCCTCACGGAAGGTCCCCTCCTGCATCATTTTCTTGAGATCCATGTTCGTCGCGGCGACGATCCGGACGTTCACACTGATTTTCTCGGTCGAGCCGAGTGGCTGCACTTCGCGTTCCTGCAGGACACGAAGCATCTTGACTTGAAGGCTTATGCTCGTGTTGCCGATCTCATCCAGAAAGAGAGTTCCGCCGTCTGCCGCCTCGAATCGACCCGGTCGATCGGCCACGGCATCGGTAAAGGCCCCCTTCACGTGCCCGAACAGTTCGTCCTCGAGAAGACTGTCGGGAATGCCGCCGCAATTCACCGC
>JAZGDH010000205.1:0-6422 GCA_036477555.1 Acidobacteriota bacterium | reverse complement strand
CATTTCGTGACGGACAGCGGTCTGACCGGACGCGGCGTCGGCGTCGCGATCATCGACACCGGTGTCGCCGGACATGCCGACCTCGTACGGGCGAAAACGGGAGCCAGGCTGATCGAGGTCGAGATCGTCGGCTCGGAAGCCGGCGTGGCCGACGACTACGGACACGGCACGCACGTTGCCGGGATCGTCGCCGGTTCAGGGGAGCGATCGAGCGATCGTTATTCGTTCAGAACCTTTACCGGTATCGCCCCCGGCGCCGATGTCATCTCGCTGCGGGCCCTCTACCCCGACGGCAGCGGGTTCACCTCCGACGTGATCGCCGCGATCGACTGGGCGATCGCTCACAAGGACGATTACAACATCCGTGTCCTGAACCTCTCGCTGGGTCATCCGATCTTCGAGTCGTACAGGACCGACCCGCTGTGCCGCGCCGTTCGCGCGGCGACCGATGCGGGGATCCTGACGGTCGTGGCCGCGGGTAACGACGGCGGGACCGGAAGCGGTTTCGGAACGATCACTTCGCCCGGGAACGAGCCGACCGCGATCACGGTCGGGGCGATGGACGACAGCGGTACGGTCGCCATCACCGACGATGTGCTCGCCTGGTACTCATCCCGCGGCCCCTCCCTGATCGACTACGTCGTCAAGCCCGACATCGTGGCGCCCGGCACCTGGATCGTCTCGACCCGGTCTCCCGGATCGTACCTGGACACTGAATACCACAGCCTGACGCTGCTGCGGGATGAGTACAAGGACGAGCCCGGCAACGCCGTCAAGGATGGCGATTACTACGTGCTGGCCGGCACCTCCATGGCGGCGCCGATGGTGGCCGGAGCGGCGGCCCTGATGCTCGAAGGGGAGATGGAGCTGGGCCCCGGAGATCTCAAGGCACGCCTCATGGCGTCGGCGCGCAAGGACGATCACCAGATCTTCGAGACCGGCGCGGGCTATCTCGATGTCGAGGCCGCTCTGCAGGCGACCGGACATGCGACGGTCGCCCCCTCGCCGCACGCGTTCGTGCAGTCCGACGGCAGCGTCGCGATCGAAGACACCGGGCTGATCTGGAATATCTACTGGACGCAGGGGCTGATCTGGGGCTTCCTGCCCGGATATACGGTCACCTGGAGCGTCACGGATCTCGAGAACGATCAGATCACGGCGTCCGGGGTGGTCTGGGGCGGTGGCGGCAGTCGGAAGCTGAAGAGCAGATCGTGCGTCGATCTCATGGGCGTGGTCTGGGGCGGCGGCGGCAAACGCCGCAGGTAGGGGGATTATGAGCGCTTTCCTGGCAACAATCGTGACTCTGGGCGGCATCGCCGCGTTCGAAAGCATGATGCACGGCGCCTGGACGCTGAGCACCGAGTTTCTCCTGATCACCGTCCTCGCCTGCATCGCGGCGCCCCACACCCTCGATCTGGGGCATCAAGCGCGGATCGCGACGCTGCATCCGTTTCTCATCGCCGCCATCGTGCTGTTCGGAATCCGCGAGGCGATGCTCGTCGCGGCGATCAGCATGAGCTACTACTGGATCGTCTCCCGCCCACGCATGGCGCCCACCAAGGCCTTGCTCAGTTTCTGCAACCATGTGCTTGCGGTCTGGATCGCGGGGCATGTCTACTACATGACGGGAGGGCGAACCGGTGACGTCACCTCGCCGGCTTCGCTGGGAGCGCTGCTCTATGCGTTACTGACGTTCTTCTTCATCAACACCGGGCTGAACTCGGCCACGGTCGGGCTGGACCAGCGGGTCAACCCGTTCCGGGTCTGGTACGAAAAGTACTCGTGGACCCTGAACAGTTATCTCGTCGGCGGGTCGGTGGTCATCCTCGTCGGCATGTTATGGGATCGGCTCGGTGTTCAGGGCCTGTTCCTGATTCTGCCGGTCTGCCTGCTCCTGTACCACTTCTACAAGGCGTTTTACGTGCGAGCGTCCCACCGCGCACACCGGACCTGAACGAGACGCGATTTCGCTCGCACACGACGGCCGCACCGACCCTCCCCGGTGCGGCCGTCATTTTTTTTGGACTCAAGACCCCCGGTATGATCCCGATCCGAATTCCTTGCTATACTCCGCCCCGGTGCCGATATCGGGGAGGGATTAGCGCGTAAGTCTTGGGCAGAGATCGGCTTACAGAGGAGGAATGACGAATGGAACTGCAACCGATCATCGATCAGCTCTCCGAAATGCTCACTGGTTACATGCCGAAGCTGCTGCTGTCGCTGGCCATTCTGGTCGGCGGTTGGCTGGTGGCCGTCGGTCTCGCCGCCGTTGTCCGGGCGATGCTCCGCCGGACGACCCTCGACAACAAGCTGGCCGAATGGATCCTCGGTGAGAAGGGCCGCGGATTCGAGATAGAGCGCTGGATCGCCAAGGGCGTCTACTACCTGGTGCTGATCTTCGTTCTGATTCTTTTCCTCCGCACCTTGGACCTGGCCGTCATGGCCGAGCCGTTGAATCAATTCCTCAACGAGCTGTCGAAATTCGCGCCGCGAATCCTCGGCGGTGGCCTTCTCCTCCTGATGGCCTGGGTCGTCGCCACGCTTCTCAAGGCGGGTGTGAGCCGCGGCATGAAGGCGATCAAATTCGACGAGCGCCTCGGGGGCCAGGCCGGGATCGACGAGAAGCGGCGGCCGACGATGACCGCGACGCTGGCGAACGCGGTCTACTGGCTGGTCTTCCTGCTCTTCCTGCCGGCCATCCTGGGGGCGCTGGCTCTCGAGGGCCTGCTCGATCCGGTCAGCAGTATGACCGACGAGATCCTCGGCTTCCTGCCGAATCTGTTCGCCGCAGTCCTCATCCTGGCGGTCGGCTACTTCATCGCCCGCATCGTCCAGAGGATCGTCAGTAATCTGTTATCCACCATAGGGACGGATCAACTCGGTGAGAGGGTCGGGCTTAAGCATGTTCTGGGCGATCGAGGCCTCTCCGGCCTGATCGGCCTGATCGTCTACGTCATGATCCTGATACCGGTGGTCATCACGTCATTGAATGCGTTGAGGCTCGAGGGCCTTACCGGGCCCGCGACCGATATGCTCTCCCGCGTGATGGAGACGGTGCCGGCGTTGTTCGCGGCAACCATCCTGCTCGGGCTCGCCTACGTCGTCGGCCGCCTGCTGGCCGGCATGATCACGAGCGTCCTGGCCGGAGCCGGTTTCGACACGATGTTCAGCAACCTGGGGCTCGTCAAGTCGACGCCGGGAGGGGAGCGCAGCCCGTCGGCGATCGCGGGATATCTGACGCTCGTCGTGGTGATGCTGTTTGCGGCGATCGAGGCGGCGAGTCTGCTGGGATTCGAGGCTTTAGCCGCTCTGGTGTCACAGTTCACCGTCTTCGCGGGGCAGGTCATCCTCGGTCTGATCGTGTTCGGCGTCGGACTCTACCTGGCCAACCTGGTGGCGCAGACGATTCAGGCGAGCAGCGCCTCGCAGGCCTCCTGTCTGGCCCTGGCGGCGCGGGTCTCCATCACCATCCTCGCGGGCACCATCGCGCTGCGGCAGATGGGTCTGGGGAACGAAATCGTGAGCCTCGCGTTCGGGATCCTGCTGGGCGCCGTCGCGGTGGCCGCGGCACTGGCCTTCGGCCTGGGAGGCCGGGATATCGCGGCGAAGCGATTGCAGAAGTGGCTGGACGCCATCGATAAGCGGGCCTGACGGCGAGTCAAGCTGAGCCCGGCCGCGTCGTCTGCGAGGCGGCGCGGCCGGACCGGCTCCTAAGGCGAGCCGGTGAACATCGCGTCGCGCGTGGCGCGGAACTCCGTCCCTTCGCGCCAGTTCGGGAATGTCACTTCGTTCGCCAGTCGGGATCCGATCCAAAACAGCAGCTGCGCGTCATCCACCGCCCCCGAGAGATCCCATTTCGGGTCGAACTCGTCCGATGGCTTGTGATAGCGCTCGGCTGTGTAGTCCGCACGCTGCGCGCGCGACCATTCCTCTCCGTGTTCAATACTATCGACCCCGGCGTCGGTGAACAGCGCCGGGATTCCCCGTTTGGCCAGGGTGAAATGATCGGAGCGGAAGTAGTATCCCTTCTCCGGTTCCGGATCGGGCCGCACGACGCGCTGCTGCAGGCGGGCCGCCTCTTCGACGTAGTCATCCAGCTCGGAGAACCCGTGGCCGATGACCGTCACGTCCCGCATCGGGCCCCAGATGTTCACACCATCAATGTTGATCGCGGCCACCGTCTTCTTCGGCGGGTAAATCGGGTTGTCCGCGTAATAGGCGGATCCGAGCAGACCCTGTTCTTCGGCCGTCGTCGCCATGAAAATGATCGAGCGTTCGGGCGCAGTCTCCAGCGAGGAAAACGCCTCCGCCAGCTCGAGCAGGGTGGCGATCCCTGAAGCATTATCCAGGGCCCCGTTGAAAATCTTGTCGTCCTGCAGGCTGTCGTCCCGACCCAGGTGGTCCCAGTGGGCCATGTAGATGACGTACTGATCGCCGCGCGCGCTGCCCGGGAGAAGTCCCAGGACATTGTTTGACGTCGATCGGCGCGTCTTGTTCCTCAGCGTGACCGACGCATTCAGTTTCATGTCGACCGGCTTGAAGCCGGGCTGCTCCGCCTTCTTCCTGAGATCAGCGAAGTCGAGGCCGGCCTGCGCGAAGATGGTGCGGGTCGTTTCGATCGAGATCCATCCCTCCACGGCGACCCGAGACATGTTCTTGTCTTCGGCCACCAGTCCGAACTGCGGCCCGCTCCAGCTGCCCCGGACGACCTCCCAGGGGTAGGCAGCCGGTTTGATCTCGTGGACGATCAGGGCTCCGGCTGCGCCCTGCCGGGCCGCTTCCTCGAACTTGTAGGTCCAGCGGCCGTAATAGGTCATCGCGTTGCCGGTGAACAGATCCGCGTCCTGTGTGGCGAATCCGGGGTCGTTGACGAGTATGACGACGGTCTTGCCGCGGACGTCAATCCCCGCATAATCGTCCCAGTCGTATTCGGGTGCGACGATCCCGTAGCCGACGAAGATCATGTTCGACGATTCGATTCTGGATCGGCGGGTCACCCGTTTGGTCCAGGCGATAAATTCCACACCGTAGCCGAACACGTTGGTGTCGTTCCTGCCGCGCACGGTCAGGAGCGTATCGGGATTGGTCGTGATCTCGATCAGTGGCACCTCCTGGAACCATTCATCACCGTTCCCCGGCTGGAGCCCCAGCGCAGCGAACTGCTGCTGCAGGAAAGCGATCGTTTTCTCCTCTCCGGCGGAGGATGGTCCGCGGCCCTCGTATTCGTCGGACGAGAGGGTCTTGATGTGCTGTGCGATTTCCTCCGCCGTGATCGATTCCATCGCGGCGGTCAGGGCCCGTTCGCGCGAGTTGCAGCCGCTCAGCGCGAGACCGGCCGGCGCGATGATCAGGACGAGGGAAAGCAGGGAGCGGTATCGATTCATAGGGATCTCCTTGGGGTGATGACGTTCTATCACACACTGGGGGTTTCCTGGCAGCGCGCCACGATCCCCTCAGGCCACGGCGTATTGCAGCACGACGTAGATCACGTAAATGATGACGAGCGGTAGACCCTGCCGGCGCCGGAAATGCCCGGTGCGCGCGGCGGAGTGGATGATGAACCGGAAATAGAGCAGCACCACCAGCATCGTCGGGATATGCACCCAGAGCGCAATTCCGGGAATGCTCGCGCTGGCGTCGAGGATCGGAAGCGGCGCGGCGGCGGCCGAGGCCCCGACCACGAACAGGACATTCAGCACGTCGGCGCCGATGATGTTCCCCACCAGCAGCTCGCGGTGTCCCTTCAGGATACTGGTCAGGCCGATCACCATCTCCGGTATCGATGTGCCGAGCGCGACGAGGGTCGCCGCGATGACGATCTTCGGGACATGCCAGTGGTGCTCGGCCAGTTCGATCACCGAGACGATCACCACCCGGCTGGCCAGGATGACCAGGACGAGCCCCACGACGAGCAGGCCTGCGAGACGGGCCGGTGCGAATGAGGTTCGATCGCCCGGCTCCCGGGAGGCGGCCGCGATCGGCGGCGCCGGTCCAGGATGCTCGCGGCTCCAGCGAACAGAGAGGTACATGTAGCCGAACAGCAACGCGAGCAGCAGGAAGCCGACCGGCCTGCCCAGAACGGCCGACGTGCCGGAAACCGCCCACGCCCCGTAAGCGAGCAGCGCCAGCAGTACCGCCGACCCGAATTGCACCCACCCCTGGCGCACCAGAATGAAACGGTCGGCGGGGAGCACGGTGATGAGGCAGCCGAGCCCGAAGATCAACCCCGTGTCGGCGATGATCGAACCGATGGCGTTGCCGAG
The DNA here is from genome assembly GCA_036477555.1 of Acidobacteriota bacterium. Taxonomy (GTDB): domain Bacteria; phylum Acidobacteriota; class Polarisedimenticolia; order Gp22-AA2; family Gp22-AA2; genus JAPUIN01. The sequence goes on along the minus strand of JAZGDH010000205.1, from coordinate 159 downwards.
CGCCAGCCCGGGCTCGCCCGACCAGGCGGCCATCACCGACACGGCGCATTCGGGGCTGGTGGTGCCGAGGGAGACGATCGTCGCCCCGACGATCACCTTCGAGAGCCCGAACCGGTAGGCGATCCCGGAGGCGCCGTCGACGAGCCAGTTGGCGCCGCG
>JAZGDH010000204.1:0-4316 GCA_036477555.1 Acidobacteriota bacterium | reverse complement strand
ACCCTTGTCCGTCCAGGCGCTGTCGTACCCGGAGGTGATCACGATGCCGGCCTTCGACGGATCGTGGTCGACGATCCCGCCGAGGACCTCGATCCCCTTCCCCTTCTTGCCCCATAGCGATCGACCGCTGGCGTAGTCGATCAGCTTGATCTTTCCCTTGGAAGAGGTGCGCGGGCTGACGATGAACCCCTTCTTCGTGAAGATGACGTCGTTGAGCCCGCCCTTCAGCTTGACCGGCTTCTGCCAGACAGTGGCGCCATCCTGCAGCCGGTGGGCGGCGTAGTAGGTATAGACGTACTCGCCGGTTCTCGACTGCGTGGCCGTCTCGGTCCCGACGTAAACGATCTCCGGCGTTCTCCTCGTCATGAAGAAGCGCGATTTCCGGCCGCCGCCCGCGACGTTCTTCACCTGCCAGTTAATCTGTCCGGTATTCGTGTTGATGCTGAAAAGTTCCATCACCGACGCGAAGAGGAAGGAGTCACCGGGGATCTCGAGAGGCTCCGCCACCACGCCCGACGTGTTGGTCGCCGCCTGGACCAGGGCGGCGAGAAACCGTGTCACCTTTCCGGCCTTGCTCAGGAGAGCATCGTTCTCCCACCGCAACTTCCCGGTCGTGGCGTCGAACATGAACATCGTGGTCGTCGGTTTCCCCTGACGGAAGCCGAGGAGCAGGAGACCTCCACTCCTGGGAAGCAGATGCCGGCTCAGGACCTGGGCGACGCCCGAGGTGCGCGAATCGAAGACGACGCGGCCATCGGCGGAGTTGAGGATCACCACGCGCGGCTTCGCCAGTCCGTCGGACAGCGAGACGAGCGGGGTTCCCGGGATCGGTTCGAAGTGATCCTCGACCAGGTTGCCCAGGTCACCATGACTCCAGACGACCCGGCCCTTCACCGGATCGACGCCTCTCAACGTGCTCGATGTTTTGACCAGCAGGTGTCCAAGAGGCCCGACCCGTTGCCAGACGATGGGGGAATCGAACTGCAGATTCCACGCCGGCGGGATCTGCGGGATGTTCTCGAGCCCGGTCTTCGCGACCAGTCCCGACGAGGCCGTGAGGGTGAGGAGGGCGAGTGTCATCGCGAGGAGCAGGGCTCGGGAAATCGGCAGGCGCATCGTGTCACTCCTTCATCATCTTAAGATATTGCGGACCGACTCAAATTTAGGTCCCGTGGAACCCCAGTCAAGCGTGGGTGCAGCGGGGCCCGCCCGATCGATCCGCCGTCCGACCGCGCCGGGCGGGGTCGAACGCCGCTTCGGCGTCGGGGGAGAGCCTGCTTACGAAAACGAATTCCCGGGCCGTCCCCCGGGTTCGATAGCGGCGGGTTGGTGCTATAGTCCCGGCGCTCAAACAGACTGGCTCACAGCCGCGCGTAGCGGCCCCTGCGGGACGGTGCCGGCCCGTGACAAAGAGACTGGGGAGGAGGGTCTGCGCATGCGCACGATGACGCGATGGGGGCCGGCCGTGCAGGCCGGTTTCCTGGCGATGCTGGCCCTGCCGGTCCAGGCGGCGGCGGAGCCGGCCACCAGCTGGTCCGACAAGGCCGAACTGAGCTACGTTGCCACCGACGGCAATGCCGAGGCGAGCACCATCGGGTTCAAGAACGAGCTCATCAGAAAATGGGAGAAGTCGGTGTTCGCGCTGAAGACCGGCGGGATTCGGGTCGAGACGACGAAATTCACGAGATTCGCCGTCGGCCCCGACGACATGAATTTCACGATCACGGAGCAGACTGATCAAGAGATCACGGCCGAGAACTACTACCTCAACGGCCGCTACGGCCGGACGATCAACGAGCACTACTACTGGCATGTCGGGGCCGGGTGGGAACGCAACGAGCCGTCCGGCACCCGAAATCGCTACTCGGGAGTGGCGGGGGTCGGCAACATCTGGATCCGCCGCGATGATCTGACCTTCCGAACCGACTACGGTCTGACCTTCACCAAGCAGGAGGACATCGTCGAACTGCCCGGTATCAACGACACCTTCGCCGGCCTGCGGATCACGTCGAAGTACGAAAAAAAGTTCGGCGAGACGACGACGTTTCTGAATGATACGATTCTCGACGAAAACTTCGACGAGACCTCCGACTTGCGGGTCGACATGACCAACTCGGTGTCGGTCACGATGAACAGCCGCCTGGCGCTCAAGGTCAGCCTGCAGTGGCTGTTCGACAACGAGCCGGCGTTCGAGCAGGTCGGCCTGTTCATTCCGCCCAACGTTTTTCCCGGGACGCCGGATGAGGTGGTTCCCCGCGAGCTGGACAATCTCGACACCATCTTCACGACCTCTCTGGTGATCAATTTCTAGTCTTTCCGGATATTGTGGATGAGCGCCTGAGGGGGGGACGACGTGGGTCTGTACGAGAAGATCGCGGGTCTTCAGATCAGAGTCGAGTCTTGCCGGTTGGATCCTCTCGAGAAGAGCACGAAAGGCGGGTGGAAACGGTGCACGACCCTCGTGCGGCTCGCCGGCGGCGGCTGCGAGGGGGTGGGGGAGGACGTCACCTACAACAACGCCGATCACGATCGCTTCCAGAGGCGTGCCGGGGAGATCCGGCTCGCCGGTCACTACACGCTCGAGGAGTTCTCCCACAGGCTCGATCGGCTGGACGTTTTTACTCGCGAGCCGCTATTCCGCCGCTGGGCGTTCGAGAGCGCGGCGTGTGATCTCGCCCTCCGGCAGGCCGGGCGATCTCTCGCGCAGGCGATCGATCGCACACCGCGTCCCGTCCACTATGTGATCTCCCTCGGGCTCGGCGACCCGCCCGGCACCGGACCGATGGATCGCGTCCTGAAGGATTACCCCTCGGCACGCTTCAAGGTCGACCTCTCGCCGCAATGGGACGGGCCGCTGGTGAAAATCCTGGCCCGAACGGGGCGGATCACGACCGTCGATCTCAAGGGTCACTATCACGGCGACTTCGAGGGGCCGCCGGCGAACGCCGCGCAGTACGGTGAGGTGGCGGAAGGTTTGCGGGAGGCGTGGATTGAAGACCCGGAATTAAATGATGAGACGCGGCCGGCCCTGGAGCCGTTCCGGGATCGAATTACCTGGGACGCGATCCTGCACTCGGTGGCCGACATCGTCCGGCTGCCGTTCGTGCCGACCGCCGTCAACATGAAACCGTCGCGCTTCGGATTTCTCTCCGAGTTGCTGCGGGCGTATGAGTATTGCGAGAACCGTGGGATCGCGATGTATGGCGGCGGTCAGTTCGAGATCGGCGCCGGCCGCGGGCAGATCCAGTATCTGGCCAGTCTGTTTCACCCGGACGGAGCGAACGACGTGTCGCCGCCCGCCTTCAACGATTCCTCGCTGTCGCAGGGGCTGCCGGAGAGCCCTCTGTCTCCCATGCCGGCGTCGACCGGCTTCGCCTGGAACGACGGGACGGCATGACGCCGCGCACGCGCAAATGGATCCTCATCGCCGCGATCCTGGGGTTGGTCGCGGTGATCGTCTGGGCGCGCCTCGACTGGGTGACGACCCGCCTCTCCCTCATCATCCTGGAGTCGAGCGAGCGGATCGAGGATCTCCGGGTCGATCGGGTGGTCGCATCCCTCGCCCTCGACCCGGGTGTGCGGGTGGCCGACATCGGGGCCGGGACGGGACTGTTCACGCGTCCCCTGGCGCGAGCGGTCGGCGGGGACGGGATCGTCTACGCCGTCGACATCAACCCCGAGATGTTGAAACATATCGAAATGACGGCGGCGGCGGAGCGTCTCGACAACGTCAGAACGATCCTCGCGGCGGATGACGATCCGCGGCTGCCGGAGCAGGTCGATCTCATGTTTCTCTGCGACACGCTCCACCACATCTCCGCGAAGGGCTCCTATCTGCGCGGCCTCCGCACGCATCTCAACCCCGGGGGGCGGATCGCGATCATCGATTTCGACCGCGCGTCGCCCCACCTGATGCCCTCGTTGAAATACACACGGGATGAACTGCTCGACTGGATGGAATCGGCCGGATACACGCTGGAGCGGGACCTCGACTTCGTCGTCGACAACTTCTTCCTGATTTACAGGTGCGACGACTGTCCCACGACCTCGACCTCTCCCAACTCGAGCCGGATGATCGAACTTGACTAGCCACCGGGACGCTCCCGGGGACGACGGACGTCTGTTCGTCGCTGCAGCACCCCGAGTTCGATCCGCGCCGCATGACGGTCCTGCCGGGAGCGGGTCCGGTGGAGCGCGGGGAGGGTGGCGAGGCTCGCCTCGTTGCGAGTGACACCGAGGGCCTGGTGGTCGAGGTGTCGGCCCGATCTCCCGGCGTCCTCGTCGTCCAGCGTTCCCACCTGCCGCTTTACCGGGCG
>JAZGDH010000203.1:0-8967 GCA_036477555.1 Acidobacteriota bacterium | reverse complement strand
CAAGATCCTGCGCCGGTTCCTGAAGTATGCCGCCGCTCTCGACCGCGACACCCTCGCCGGCATCCTCGAGAAGCTGCGCGACGAAAAGACGCGAGCCGGCCTGATCGCCGCCGATCAGGAGACCCTGGTCGCCCTGTTCCCGACCCTGCAGCGGCAGAACCGGACGATTCGGCTCGGCAGCGTCGCCACGGTCGACCAGATGTCGGTGCTGATCGATGTCCTGCACGCCGTGGCGCGCCGGCGCGAGTTGGCGGTGGACGAGGGACCTGCCGGCGCGGCGCAAGCCGGGGGCGCCGTCGGCGCGGGGGCGAACGCGTCGCCCGTGGGTACGGAAGCGACCGAATATCGACCGTATGCCGCGCCGGCCGAATCGATCTACTCCCTGGGGCGCACCGATTTCCGCCCCGGCATCGACCCGCTGCCTATTGCGCAGGAAGCCTGGGGGATCACGAAGGACGCTCACGGCCGTCCGATCCATGGTGAGCCGGAGCGTTCACTCGTGAAGATCGTCGAGCCGGTGCCTGCCGAACCCGAGCCGAACGACGTGATCGTCCAGAATCTGTTCGCCGGCTCGACCCACAACGTTCTGCACGCGCTGATGGCCGATCCGGTGTCGCCGTTCGAGTGGCACCGCAAGCCGTACCACGTTCTCGGCAGCGGCGCCGTGTGCCGCGTGGTGCGTTGCGGCCGCGAGGTGGATCGCCAGGGGCTGTTCACGCCGGGCGATCTGGCGGTGAACTTCCCCGCCCTTTACCACGTGCTCGACCCTCGCGTCTCCGAGGACGCCATGCATGCCGGGTTCGAGATCCAGGGATTCGAGACGCCGGACGGGACTCTGCGACCGTTCGACCGGCTGCAGGCGACGCAGCTGCTGCCGTTCCCGAAGGGGCTGACGATGGAGCAGGCGGCCTCGTTCATGCTGAACCTCGTCACCGTCTATCGCGCCCTGACCCACCGCATGCCGGTCGGTCGGGGGCAGAGCCTGCTGATCGAGGGGGCGACCGGGGGCACCGGGTCACACGCCGTCGAGATCGGCCGGATCCTCGGTGCCCGCGTGATCGGCCAGGTCAGCAGCGCCGCGCGCGGGGAGCAGTTGCTGAAGTCAGGGGTGGCCGCCTTCATCGATCGCAAGGATCCGGCCATCAAGGATCTCTGGAGCGTCGTGCCGGACGATCCCGACGCGTGCGCCGCCTGGCTGCGGGCGGGAGAGCCGCTGCTGGAGATGGTTCGCGAACGCAACGACGGAAAGCTGCTCGACGCGGTGGTCTCGTTCACCGGGCGGCCCGCCTTCGGACGCCTCGTCCAGACGCTGGCGCCGGGTGGTCGATTGACCTTCTTCGGCGCCTTCCTCGGCTACTGCCTGCGTTTCATGGGGCGTGGATCGGAGCAGGGCGCGGCCGAGGCGGCACCGGAATCGATGTTCGCCCGTGCCGGCCTCCGGGCCGGCATGGGAGTGCTCGTTCATTATGGCGCGGGAGCGGTCCCCGCCGGCGCGGCCGGGCCCGCCGGCGCGATCAAGTCAGCGGACGTGGTCGAGGACCACGACGGTCTCGAGGCGATCCGTGCCGCGGCGAAGACGGGTGCGAGGGTCGTCGCCCTGACCACCACCGATGCCCAGGGCGCGTGGCTGAACCGCCACGCCGGGATCTCACCGATGATCGTCGGCACCGTCAGCCTCGAATCCCTCAAGCGCGGTTCGCGCTTCGAGTGGCCCGACCGGATGCCGGATTACGACCGCGATCCTGCGCGCTACGATCGTTACGAAAACCTGACGCTCAAGCCGCTGGCCTCCGCCATCGGGCGTCTGCTCCGGGCGCCAGGGGATCAGCGGGGTCAACCCGACGTCATCTACGCGCGCGGTGACGAGGACACGCTGGCGGCCGACCTCTTCATGGTGAAGCCGTTCACCGGTTCGGTGGTTTACGGTGAGTCGCGCTGCCGTTCCTACACGATGTACGCGCCCCAGGTCTGGATGCGCCAGCGCAGAGCGCTGTTCCCCTCGTTCGAGATCATAGGCAGCCACATGGGGAACGCGCAGCAGGGCCGCGAGGTGATCGACTGGATCGCCAGGGGGATCCTTTCGATTAAACCACCGCGCGTGTACGAGGCCGACCAGGCTCCCGATGCGTTTCAGGCGATGCACGACAACACCGCCTCCGGGGCCTTCGTCGTCCACCTCAGCGCCCCGGGGCGCGGGCTGGAAACGACCCGCGAGATCGACGAGGCGAACGGTGCCGAGTTCTTCGACGAGAAATATGTGACCGTGCGGCTCGACACCATCCACCGGAATGTGGACCGGGGCGGCAAATCGGCTCGCGACGAGGCGAGCCACGTCGCGCTGGTCACGTTGCGCGGCGCCGGGGGGCGGCCCCCGGCCCTGGCCCGGGACGCCATCTATCAGATCGGCGACGCATTCCGCCGGCTCGAGAACGATCCGCGCGTGGCGGCCGTCATCCTGACCGGAGAGGGGAGCATCGCCTTCCTGGCGGGACAGGACCTGCGCCAGCTATACGACGACGTCGAGGACATCGACGCCGCCCTCACCATCGCGCGCGATGCGCAGAAGATCTTCGACGCGGTCGAGGCGTTCCCCCGTCCCGTGATCTCGGTCGCCAACGGCGTCGCCCTGGGTGGCGGCCACGAGTTGCTGATGGCGACGCACTACCGGATCGGCGTCCGCTCCCCACGCGTGCGCCTGGGGCAGCCCGAGATCGTCCTCGGCATCATCCCCGGCTTCGCCGGCACCCAGAGGCTGACCCGCATGCTGATCGATCGGCTGGGGCTCGAACGCGGCGTGCGCGAAGCGCTCGACATGGTCCTGACCGGTCGCCACTACGAGGTGGACGAGGCGCTCGATCTCGGCCTGCTCGATGAGGCGGTCGAGGCCAATGCCCTGGAGCGGGCGTACGAGCTGGCACGCGATCACGCCGCCGCCATCCGCAGCGGCCGTCGCGATCCGCTGACGCTGAGCCTTGAGGTGCGGAGGAGCGCGCGCCAGGCCTGGAGCAGGCCGTTGGACCTGCCCGAACGGTTCCTCGACGGTGACGAGCGGATCGATCTGATTCTGCGCCAGTCGGGGGCCTCCGGGATCGGGCGCGAAGTCCCTGTGGTGCGCGCCATCGAGGCGACACTGCTGGGTCTGCGCGAAGGGTTCGAAGCGGGTTGCAGACGCGAGGCGTGGCTTTTCGCTTCGCTCGTTGTCGATGAACGGTATGGCAGGAAGGGGATTCGAAGATTTCTTGAGCGGCAGGAGCCGGCACCGCTACCGACGCGCCGGACCGAGCCGCTGACACGAAGGAGGTGAGAGCCGTGAAGGGCAGGATGAAGGGCAGGAAGAGGGCGGAATCGATCGACACGAAGCGTGACGTGAGGAAGCGCGAGGAGAAGAGTCACGCGAGTTCATATCACCTGTTCGATCCCGGGCAGTTCAGGGGCCAGGTCGTGATAGTGACCGGCGCCGGGAGGGGGACCGGGTCGGGAGGCATCGGCTACAACGTCGCGATGGCGTTCGCGCGCTCTGGCGCCAGGCTTGCCATGATCGGCCGCACCGAAGAAAAGCTGCGCAAGGCGGTGGCAGACATCCGGGCGATTGGTGGCGAAGCGCTGTACGTCGTCGGGGATGTCAGCGATTCCTCGGCCCTGCAGCGGTTGTTCGCCGAAACCGAAAGAGCCTTCGGCCGGCTCGACGTGCTGATCAACAACGCCGGGCTGTCGGGAGAGGTGCGCGCGCTGGTGCGCATCCCGAACCGCAACTGGCGTTACGCCTTCAACGTCCATGTGCACACGATGGCGACCACCCGCATGGCCGCGAAGATGATGAAGGCGAAGGGAATCAAGGGGACCATCCTGAACATCGGCACCTACTTCACCTCGCCGAACCGGCATTCGGTGCGCCCTTACCCGTTCCGAACGCCGTACACGGCGGCGCAGGCGTGGAAACTCGAGCACTCGAGGGCGGCGTCCTGGAGCTATGCCAGAGACGGTATCCGGGTCATCGCGATCAGCCCCGGCCCGGTTGAAGGCGGACGGATCGATTCGATCGTCTACCCGCTCGGCGCGCTGGAGCGCGGCCTCTGGGGAAGGGACGTGGCGGCGGCCGACATCCGTCGCAAGACGGAAGAGATGCACCCCGCTCGCCGCTTCCTGAAGCAGGAGGAGGTGGCGCGCTCGATCCTTGCGCTGGTCTCGGGCGAGCTGCGGGGAATGGCCAACGGGTCGGTTGTCGAGTTGTCGGGCGGACTGGATTACCGCGTCCCACCTCAAGTCTCTCCCCCTCTGCTGGGCGGCGGCGTGCCCGATCTGAGCGGCCGGCGCGTCCTCCTGATCGGGCGTCCGACGCGAAACCAGGCGACGACACTGGCGCTTGCGCTGACCGGGTGCGGCGCCGAGGTGATCCTCGCCGCTCCCGATGCGAACGACATCCTCTCCGACCTTGCCGGAGGGCGCGCGCCATCCGAGTACGGTGATGGCGAAAAGGCATTGCTCGGCAGGGTGACGGCGATTCCACTCGACCCCGCCAGGGAAGAGACGGTGGCCGGATTCTTCGATCGGGTCACCGGCGGCGACAACGGAGAATCCGGACCGGATTGCGGAGACGGAGGGGCGGCGATCCCGGAGATCGATTCGATCGTCGTTCTCACGGGCGATCCGGGCGACATGCGGGAGCTCTGCGAGATGACACAAGAGGACGAGCAGACCTGGAAGGATCGGTTCGCGATGGAACCGGCCTCCCTGTTGCGCTATTCCGCTGCCGCTCTCCACCTGCAGGGGAACCGACGCGCCGGGATCGAGGACGAACGCTTTCAGTTGCTGAGGACATTCGTTCCGTTGCTCGAGCGGCAGCGCGGGGTCCCCACGACCGAGGGAACGATTGAGAGGGTGCCGGGCGGCTGGCGCGCCGAGGAGGAGATTCTTCTGCAGGCCGGGGCGCGCCGTTCGACCGGTCATCTCATGATCGTCGGCCCATCCCTGACGCGGGATGACGGAGACGAGGCGCCGATGATCCAGGTGGCGCGCGCCGCGTTGCAGTCTTTGGTGTCTTCGGTGGCGGCCGAACAGGGCACGGCGCGATCGGCGATCCGGGTCAACGGGATTTTCCCCGGCACGGAGACCGGGACGTCCGATGCGGTGAAGACGGCGAGAGTCGTGCTGCGGCTCGCATCGCCGTTTGCCGGCCGTGTTTCCGGAATGATTTACCACCCGGACGATCGCAACGCATTGATCGGCGATCCCGGGACGCTCGCTGGCAAGACCGCCGTCGTGACGGGCGGTGGCCGCAACATCGGCCAGTCGATTTCATTGAAGCTGGCGCGGGAGGGCGCGGCCGTCATCCTCGCCGGCCGGGGGCAGCCCGACCTGGATCTCACGGCGCGCACGATCGAGGCGCTCGGCGGCCGGGCGCGCGGCATTCCGGCCGATATCGCCTTTCCGGGCGATCGCAAGAAGCTGATCGAGGCGGCGCGCAGTCTGCAACCCGGCTCGGGCACGGGCGGCGGGGTCGATCTCTGGGTGAACAACGCCGGCATCGGTGGCGCCTTCTCCACGCTCGATCAAATTGAGCTGGACGGAGCGTCGCAGTGGCATCAGACCCTGGCGATCAACTTCACTGGAGCGTGGCTGGGTATGGCGCGCGCCATCCTCGACATGCGCAGGCGCGGCGTGCGCGGCGGCATCGTCAACATCAGCACCTTCTACGCCGATCAACCGTATGTTTTCCGAATTCCCTACACCGTTCCGAAAGTTTTGTTGAAGACCTGCGCCACGCTGCTGGCCGATCCCCTGCGGCCGCACGGGCTGTACATCACCGACATCCGGCCGAGCCTGATCGACGGACCGCGATTCCAGTGGGTGGCGAAGAACTACGCCGAGCATTTCAGGCGACAGGGAATCGAGGATCCGGCTTCCGACCCCGAGATTCAGGAGTGGTTCCGCCGGCAGATCCCCAAAACGGCGCCGGGCCCCGGCGACGTGGCGGAGGCGGTCTACTTCGCCACGCAGCGCGGGCTGTCAGGCTCCGGGCAGCAGATGGAGGTCTCGACCCTGCCGATCTCTCAGGATACGTTGCCGTCGGGCGGCTCCGAGATCGGAGGACCGGGGCGCACGGTCGTCATCGTCTCGACCGCGCGTACCGACGCCGAAATCGACCGGACCGGCGCCATGGTGGCCTGTTCGCTGGAGTCGGGCTCGAGCCGCGTGATCGTGGCGGCCGACGACGGCATGATGGCGCGCCTCGTGCCGCGACTGTCGCGCCGACCCTCCGCATCCCCCTGGTGGAACCTGACCATCGCGCCGCACAGCGAGGGCCGGCTCGAGTTCCACGGGATCGATCCGACCTCGGCGACGGCGGTGGCGGATTGCTTCGCTGCGCTCGGCGAGGTCGACGGCGTGATCTACGTCCCCGGTGCGCCGGATCGTCGGGAGCGATTCGTCAACTTCCCGGCCGAGGAGGGTCTGACCGAACTCGACGAAGAGACCCTCGAGGTCCGTTATCGCGAGCATCAGCGGGCCCTGTCGCTCTTCCTCGAGCGGCATGTCACGGCAGCGCTGATCGTCGCCCGCCAGGCTGCGCGCTCGCTGTGCGCGGGGGGAACGCTCACTATCTCGCGCGGGCCGTCGCCGACACCGGAGGCGGTGCTCGCAAACGAGGCGATGCGCCAGATCATCCGCATCGCCGCCGAGGAGTTCCGGCTGTTCGGCAAGGATCTCCAGGCGGCCTATTCGCAGAGGATTCCGCGAATCAGCGCGCGCCTCTCCAGCTCCATGAGCGAAACCGAGCGGGCTGCCATAGCCTGAGTCACTGGTTGTCGTGGGGAACGGATCGTCGTAACTTCAGTTCGTGACTCGGCGCCGCGCGGGAGGGGCGCGGATCCGGTCCCCGGCATCCTGGACCGGTCCCGGCTCGACGCAACACTCTCGCCGCTGTGCCAGTCGGGTTTCCAGTCTCGCCGCACCATGTGACGGTTAAGCCGCACTCTCTCGCCGCACGGGAGGTGTTGTATGAGTCTCGAGATCCTGTTGCGGGGAGCAATCTCAAGCGGGAGACTACGCGAACCGTTCAGTCCGACGGAGGCGACCAGCGCTCTCGGACTCGATGACTGGCCGCAGAAGCGGGTTCACAGCTTCCTCGTACGGCATTGCCACGGCAACCTCGCCGCGATTCAGATCTATTTCGATCGGGTGTCGTTCGGACGTTACCGTCTGCTCGGGATCGACGCGACCACCCGCCGCAGGCCGGCGCCTTCGATGCGGCGCGGTTGGGCGCGCCGGGAATCGCCCGCCCGGCCGTGGCCGGTCAACGGGCGGGAAACCTAGGAACCCGCACGGCTCCACCCGATACCCGGACCGGCCCCTGGCGGGGAGGGATCAGCGATCCGCAGCGCCGGAAGCGAGGCTCCAGTGCCAGGGTTCCCAGGGCGTGTCCGCTTCTTCGCGGAGCGCGTAGGTCTCGCGGAACCCGAACGAGCCGGCGTGACGGCGAAGCCATTCATAGGCCGGCTCCCGGGCGAACTCCGGATCGCTCGGCACGAGATCGACGGCCCGCCCGGTCTCGTGCTCGGAGTACCCGGGCGGGGCGATGAAATGAAGCACCTCCCGGAGATCCTGCCCCTGTTCGATCCGGCGCAGGAGAAGAGAGGCCTGGTAAGGCCGTGACCGATACCCCGAATCGATGCGCAGGCGGATCCCATCCTGCGCGGCCCGCTCCGCCATCCGGACCAACGCATCCCGAGCCCGCGGCACGAGATAGATGCGGTAACCCTCGAATGAGAATTCGGCCGGCAACCTCACGAGATCCCCGACCGGCGGGAGGGACGCGGGCTCGATCACCTGTCCGCACCATCGAGCAGGCACCGGGAAGGGGTCACCCTGCAGCGTGAAGGTCTCGGAGCAGACGGCTGCCCCCGGGTGCCCCGGGTATGGTGACGCGCAGGTCAGGAGGAGGGCGATCAGGGCGAATCGGGCCGCGGAGATCGTTCGCTCGTTGACGCGCCGGCGTGAGCGCCGTACGATCGGCTCGGGCATCGTGTCTTCTTATCACATGAACGTCGTGTTCCTCGAGCCGGGGATGCCGCTTCCGGAGAGCCGCGAGGCCGGGCCGTCGGGCCTGGTCGCGGTTGGCGGGGACCTGCGGCCGGAAACCCTCGTCGATGCTTATTCGAAGGGGGCCTTCCCCTGGTACGAGGAGGAGCCGATCCTCTGGTTCTCTCCCGACCCCAGGATGGTGCTGCGCCCGGATGACTTGATCCTGGGCCGGAGCGTCCGACGCGCACTGGCCCGCGACCGATACTGCGTGCGTTTCGATACCGCCTTCGACGAGGTCATCCGGGCGTGCGCCACGACCCGCAGGCCCGGCCAGCGCGGAACCTGGATCAACCCCGCCATGATCGAGGCCTACGGCCGTTTGCACGAAATCGGGGTGGCGCACTCGGTCGAGGCCTGGTGCGACGGCCGACTGGCAGGGGGGTTGTACGGGGTCTCAATAGGCGGTGCCTTCTTCGGCGAGTCGATGTTCGCCACCGGCGCCGACGCCTCGAAGGTCGCCTTCGTACACCTGGTGGGGCAGTTGAGAGCCTGGGGGTTCCGGCTGATCGACTGTCAGATTCACACCGATCTGATGGGTCGCTTCGGTGCGCTCGAATGGCGCCGGAGCCGATTCCTTCGGAGCCTCAAGGCCGCGCTCAAGAAACCGACCCGCCGGGGGCGATGGACCCTCGATCCGGCGTCGCGGTTCTGGACGAATCGGTCCGAGGGTATAAACTTGAGCAATGACGACGGCCGTTGAGGAGGCTGCCGCATGACGCAGCGGAAGCGACAGCCGGATGTCGAGATCCTGGAGAAACCCTCGAGCCGGACTCGGGATCCGGAGCAGTTTCGCGTCGTGCTCCATAACGACGATTACACGACGATGGAATTCGTCATCCAGGTTCTGGAATCTGTCTTTCACAAGGGGCCGGCGGAGGCCTACAGGAT
>JAZGDH010000202.1:0-17728 GCA_036477555.1 Acidobacteriota bacterium | reverse complement strand
GATCTCCGGGATTCTGTTCGCGGATTTTTTCCTGGTCCGCCGTGGGCGGCTCAACCTCTGGGCGATCTTCGAGGACCACCCCTCGGGGGAATACTACTATTCCAGGGGATTCAACTGGGCAGCCTTCATCTCGCTGATCCTCGGGCAGGTGCTGTACTTCTACCTCTTCACTCCACAGACGCTCGAGGCGCGCACCCTGTTCCGTTTCCTCAGCGCCTCGCTGCCGGCGGCGATCGTGCCGGCCCTCGTCTACTGGGCCTGGATGGCTCTCGCGCCGCCCCGTGCGAGCGCCGCACGGCCGTCCGGCGCGGACGGCCGTCGCCTCATCCAGCCGAATATTTAGGAGCCGGTCCCCCCCCTTCCCACGGCCCCCGCGCCCGTCTGTTCCTCCGGCGGCCTGACCCGTCGGAACGCGGCGAACAGCAGGAGATCGTAGATCACCTTCATCGCCGACCCGACGACGAGGGGCGTCGCCAGAGCGACGCTTCCCATCACCAGGCCCGAGACGTAGGCTCCGATCGACCAGGCTGCGACCCGCACGAGGTTGGTGATCCCTGCCGCGAGCGTGCGCTCCTCAGGACGCACGACCGCCATGACATACGACTGCCGCGTCGGCACGTCCATCTCGACGAGCGCTTCACGCAGGACGAACAGGATCGCCGACAGGGGGAAGGAGGGCGCGAAGGCGACCCCGACGAGCAGAAGGTGAGCGGGGATGTGGGTGAAGACCATCGTGTTGACGAGCCCGAAGCGGCCGGCGAGCCACGCGGCGGCCGGATGGGATGCGGCGTTGGCGAGCCGGGCCGCGAAGAACAGAGGCCCCAGAACCGCCTCGTCGACTCCGAATGTCCTGTAAAAGAAGTAGGAGAGGATCGCGGACGTCAGCAGGCCGCCCGCCAGGCTGTCGAACGCGAACAGCGGCACGATCCTCCAGAGGATGCGGCGGCTGCCGGGAGTCATGCGCGCAGACCGGCCGCCCGGGGACGGGATCGTCTTCCCGGCATCGTCGCTTCGCCGTTGCTCCGGAGAGCGACCGCCACCAGTGGCCTCCACCGCAGGCGAGAGCCGCAGATAGATCAGGGCGGCGAGGAGATAGAGAGCGGAGTAGAGGATCACCGCGGCGCGCAACGACGTGACCTCGCCCGCTCCGGTCAGCCACCGGAGAGCGGCCGGCGCAGCGGCCAGCAGGCCACCGAGGGCTCCGCCGCCGTCCTGCAGCACGTTGTACCAGGCGAAGGTGCTGGTGCGCCGCCTGTCGGCCACGGTCGCCGGGAGAATCGCCTGATCGAGAATCAGGCATCCGCCGCGATCCCGTCCCATGCCGTTGAGCATGCCGACGAAAGCGGCAGCCGCCGCCGGCAGGGGGTGTGAGAGAAAGGCGAAGAGGATCCCGCCCGCCGCCGTCAGGAGCGACAGAACGATCAGGAAGCGGCGCCGCCCCCAGCGGTCGCCGAACAGCGTGACGAGGAGGGCGGCGAGGGCCGCTCCCGCCAACCCCGCCGCGACGACGGCTCCGATCGCATCGACCTCGAATCCGAGCTTTGCGAGATGGACGCCGACGAGGACGCCGATCATGCCGGTGGCGAGGGAGCGGAGGAAAGCGGCGCCGTAGAGGAGACTGCGGTCGGTCATGGAGCGTATGATGCCGCAATCAACGGGATGACACCATGGCCGACCGGAATAGTTCCCGGCCGTGCCCGGTTGATTGACAGACGTAGTCCCCAGGTATCACGACGACGGAAACGGAGGATGCGAAGATGCCGACCACCCGGGGATCGATCTCCGGAACGCAAGGGTATCTCGATCGCGTTCGCGAAGTGTACGCTGACGTGGCGCAGCAGCCGGATGCGGCGCTGTGCTGTGTCGACGGCGTGCTCCGTACACTGCCCGGCCTGGTGGTGCCGGGCCGGATGTACGAAATGAACTACGGCTGCGGCTCGACGGTCGAGCCGGACGACCTGGCCGGGGACGGCGCCATCCTTTACGTCGGCGTGGGAGGGGGGCTGGAGGCGCTGCAGCTCGCCTATTTCCGGCGCCGCCCCGGCGGCGTGATCGCCGTCGATCCGGTGCCCGAGATGCGATCGGAGGCGGCCCGCAACCTGGAGGAGGCGGCCCGTCTCAATCCCTGGTTCCGTCCCGAGTTCGTCAGCCTGCTCGACGGCTCGGCCACCGCCCTGCCGGTCGGGGACGCAACGGTCGGCCTGGCAGCGCAGAACTGCCTGTTCAACGTTTTCGCGCAGAACGACCTGGCTGCCGCTCTGCTCGAGATCCGCCGCGTTCTGGAACCCGGGGGACGCTTCGTGACCAGCGACCCGATCACCACCGCTCCCCTTCCCGACGCTCTGCGGAACGACACGACGCTGCGTGCACGATGCGTGGCGGGATGCGTTTCCTACGAGAGATATGTGGGCTCCCTGGTCGATGCCGGATTCGGGGAGGTGATGATTCGCGCCCGTCGTCCCTATCGACTCCTCCTGCCGATCGAATACCCGGAGCTCGACGAGCCGATCCTGCTGGAGAGTCTCGACGCTGTCGCCCGTCCCACCCCTGACGACCACGGTCCCTCCCGCATCTTCACGGGGCGCACGGCCACCTACGCGGGGCCACACGAGACCACCACGGCCAATTCCGGCTTCGTCTTCCGGCGCGGGATCCCGGCGGCCGTCTCCGATTCCGTCGCCGAGCATCTGGCCGGGCGCGCCGACTTCGTTCTCACCCCGCCGACCTGGAGCGTCCGGTCGGCCGGTTGCTGCTGAGGTCCCGCGGATGTCAGCTACTCATCCGCGTCCCGCTCCGGCCCGGTTCATTCTGGTCGGCGGCTTTCTCGGCGCCGGGAAGACGACGGCGCTTGCACAGCTCGCGCGCCGTTACGCCGATGCGGGATTGAGGGTCGGCCTGATTACGAATGATCAGGCCGCCGATCTCGTCGATACGGAGGCGCTGCGGGTCCGCGGTTTCCACGTCGAGGAGGTGGCCGGAGGGTGCTTCTGCTGCCGATTCGACGACCTGGCGCGGGCCGCCACGCGGCTGAAGGAGATCGAGCGGCCTCAGGTGTACCTCGCGGAGCCGGTCGGATCCTGTACCGATCTGGTGGCGACGGTCATCAATCCGCTGAAACGTCTCCACGGTGACGCCTACCGCATCGCCCCCTACTCCGTTCTCCTCGATCCGGCGCGGACCGGCCGGATGTTCCTGCAGGCCGGCTTCGGCGGCTTCTCCTCGAACGTCGCCTACATCTTCCGCAAGCAGGTGGAAGAATCGGACATCATGGTGCTGAACAAGTCCGACACGCTCACGCCGGAGGCGGCGGCGCGGATCGAGGCTGCGCTCGCCCATGAATTCCCGGGCAAACGCATCTGCCGCGTCTCGGCCCTGACGGGGGACGGGTTCGACGACTGGGCCGGGCTCCTCGACACGGCGGGTCGATCCGGCCTCAATATCCTCGATCTCGACTACGACACCTACGCGGCAGGCGAAGCGGAGCTGGGCTGGCTCAACGCCCGTCTGAACGTCGCATCGATGGAGGCCTTCCGGGCGGACGATCTGGTTCTGGATCTGTTGACCGGGATTCGCGCCTCCCTGCTGGAAGCCCAGATGGAGCCTGCTCATCTGAAAATCCTGTTCTCGGATGCGGATGGAAAGGGTGTGGCGGTGGCCAACCTGATCGGAAGCGACGATCCGGGAACGCGTTCCCGCTCGATCGGTCTGACGAGCCGCTCCGGTGCACTCACCATCAACGCCAGGGTGCAGGAGTCGCCCGATTCCCTTCGCGCACGCGTCGAGAAGGTTCTCGCGCGCACGGCGCGCCGGCAGCGACTCATCTTCCATCCGGCCGAGGTGGCGAGCTTCCGCCCGGCGCGGCCGGTGCCGGTTCACCGCGACCGCGAGCCGGTGGTCTGACCGGCTCCTGCCTTCATCAATCGGATCGGGGAGGGTCAGCGTCGAACGGGGCGTGCGACGGGATCACTCGGCGGACGGACGCAGTTCGCTGCCCGGATGGAAGGCGGCCCAGGCGAACCAGTAAGCCGGTACCGAGGAAATCGTCTCCAGGCGGCGCCCGCTCATCGGCCCCTCGACGGCGACACCATCGAGCAGGTTCCAGACTGTTCCGGTCTGCTCATCGACGACGCGATCGAGCCGCCCTCCCTCAGTGTACCGGAAGGTCAAATCGCTCTCGCCATCCGATCTCACGAAGATGCGGCCGGGAACAGTCTTATCTGGATCGGCCACGACGACGAGCGGCCTCCCCGCGACCTCGTCCTGCAACAGAACGAACCGCTCCAGAACGTAGGCGATCGCACCATGTCCGCCCAGGAGGCCGGGAGTGAGGCCGAGGACCGGGCGCTTGCCGCCCAGGCGCTCGTCCTGGTTCCCGCTCCCGAATATTCCGATCTTCTCGGACTTCCCATACTCGTGGTAGTGCTCCGGGCGGACCTCGTCTTCGCCACGAACCAGCGCGAGCGTGTCGGGATGCTCACGCTTCCAGCGCCCCCAGGTCGTCATGACGGAAGGGATCTTCTTGAGACTCATCCCCTCCATCGGGCCGCGCAGTGCCTCGCCGGTGACCTGCGTCCAGAGTGAACCGGTCTGGCGGTCGTACATGATGAGGGCATCCTTCCAGAGCGAGCCGGAGACACCGAGCGAGAGTGGCTGCCCATCAATGCTGCGGGCGTACACGACGCCCGTGCCGGCGAGCGGTCACCAGGTGGCCGCGATCGGCGTCTCCCCGAGCATGTCGTTGACGATCTCGTGATGGTCGAGCTGCCAGACGGAGTAGGCCTTCGCGATCTTTCCGTCGAACACACCGAGGACCGGCTCATCTTCCTGGAGGAAGGTCGCCTGCGCTGCCGGCACGAAACGGGGATCGTCGATCGACGGGATCGCATCCTGCTCGAGGACGATGTAGAGAGGAGATCCGCGCAGGTCCTCGATCCGGATCGATCGTTCAGGCGCCTCCGGTTCGCGCCCTCCGCACGCCGCGCAGAGGATCAGAAGGCCTGCGGCGACGGCGCTTCGAGTTGTTCTCTTCAACGTCGGCGACTCCGCATCAGCGATTCTGGAACCGGCCCACACTCTAGCACGGTGACGATGGCAAGGTGCCTGTTCGGTTAGAGAGGCATTTGCCGCGACCGACCCCGCTTGCCATAATCAACGGCGCGGCCCATGTTGGGTCGGGAACGATTCAAAGAAAGGCGGGGGATGACGACGATCCTGGCGCTGATTGCTGCAATGAGCCTGACGGTCGATGTCGAGCCGCAACGACTGACGCCCGGAATGCCGCTGCGGGTGATCATTCGAGGGGTGGAGGCTCAATCGGTCGTGTCGGGTGAGTTCCTCGGTCAGCCGGTGCATTTCCTGCCCGGCCCCGAACCCGCCGAGCGCTTCGCATTCGCCGGCGCCGACCTGCTGACGAAGCCGGGGGTTCATCCATTGACTGTCCGCCTCGAAGGGGCAGACGGCAAAGTGCTCTTCCGGCGCGTCGAGATCGGCGTCGATCCAAAGGATTACCCGACCGAACAGCTTCAGGTTAATAAAGAATACGTGGATCCGCCGCCCGATGTGCAGAAGCGGATCGCGCGTGAATCGAAGATGCTCAAGGCGATCTGGGCCAGCACCACTCCGGGCCGTCTGTTCGATGGCGCCGTGAACCGGCCGCTGCCGGGCGTCGAGGGAAGGAACTTCGGCCGGCGTCGGATTTTCAACGGCAAGCCGAGGAGCCCGCACTCCGGCGTCGACCTCTCGGCGCCCGCAGGGACCGTCGTCGAGGCGGCGGCCCGTGGGCGGGTCGTCGTGGCCGAGGAGCTCTACTTCTCGGGGAATCTCGTCGTGCTCGATCACGGCGGGGACGTCTATACGCTTTACGCCCACCTGTCGAAGATCGACGTCGTCGCCGGCGAAGAGGTCGCCGCAGGCGCTCCGGTCGGACGGGTCGGCGCCACCGGTCGCGTCACCGGAGCGCATCTTCACTGGGGTGCGCGCATCGGACAGGCGCGCGTCGATCCCTCATCCCTTCTCGACCTTCTTTCCTTCTAGAAGCCTGACCGGATATTGCGTGGGGCCGCGCGCACGAAACGACGTACCCAGTTCTCGAGGATGCGCCGACCGTGCTCCGATTCGTGGACCGATCGCTCCAGCCGATCGACATGGCGCCGTACCGCCTCCGAATCGACGCCCAGGCGAACTCGCGCATCCTCCTCCAGCCCCGCGCGGCGGATCCGAATCAGAGTCCGGATGATCCCCCCGGTCGCCTCGGGGTGGAATTGAACCGCGCGCAGACGCCGCCCGTGGGCGAACGCCTGAATCTCTGAGGCATCGTTTCCGGCGAGCCGAGTGACCCCGGGAGGCAGTGACATGATCGCGTCCTCGTGGCTCGATTGAACCTCGATCCGTGCCGGGAGCCCCTCGAACAGTGGATCGGCCAGTCCCGATCGGCTGAGGTCGACCGTGCAGGTCCCGATCTCCCAGCCATTCGGATTCCGTGCCGCGCTCCCGCCGAGGGCCGTGGCTGCGAGCTGCGCACCGAAGCAGACCGCCAGCACCGGCGGACCGTCGGTCCCGCCCCGCGCCAGGAACTCCCCGAGGGCCCGCATCCACGGCACCCGATCCAGGACCGAGTCGGCCGTGCCGGTCACCAGCACTCCGTCGTACCGATCGGTCTCGGGGATACCGTCCTCGGGAACATCGTGGACGGTATAGCGGCACTCGAGTTCGGTCATTCGATCGGTAAACCAGCGATCGTAGTCGCCGTGTTCGCGGATCACGGCGGGCGAAGTGTGTCCCGCGCGCAGGATCAGCAGATCGGATCTCGCTTTCGGCATGGCGCTCATGGTAGCCATGATCGACGCGAGCCGCAAAAGGGTGTCCCGTTCCCCTGATGGCCGTCACCGATCCTGCACGGGCTGCTCTGGGGTAGGATGGGGTCATGACGCAGGGGAAAAACGATTCGGGTGGCACGCGCCGGCGCGCCTCTTCGATCAAGGACGAACTGTTCGGGGACATTCGCGCGCGTGACGTTCCCGGCACCGTCACTCGAGATCTGAAGGCGCTGTACGAATTCTACCTCAGCGACGAGGAACGCACGCGTCTCGCCTCCATGGGCCGCATCGGCCGGTTTTTCAGGATGGGCTTCTGGATCCTGCGCAGCCTGCTGCTCAAGCTTTCTCCCGTCCGCCGTGTCCTGCTCGTCGTGGCACTCGCCTTCTTCGTGCTCGGCCGCACCGCGATCGGCATCGGAGCGGTGGGGATCTCCACCAATCTGCGACCCTGGGGCTTCGGGATCCTCTTCTTCGTCCTGATGTTCGAACTTCGGGACAAACTGCTCGCCCGCGACGAGATCGAAGTGGCGCGGCAAGTGCAGCTGGCGCTTCTCCCCCGTCAACATCCGACGATCCCGGGGTGGTCGATCTGGGGGCATACGCAGCCGGCGAACGACGTCGGGGGCGATCTGCTCGACTACATCCCGCTCGATGCGGGGAACGTGGCGGTGACGCTCGGCGACGTCGCGGGAAAGGGCCTCGGCGCCGCGCTCCTGATGGCGAAGCTGCAGGCGACGCTCAGGGCGCTCGCTCCGGGCTGTTCGTCCCTCGCCGAACTCGGAGCGCGGGTCAACACGATTCTGTATCGGGACGGACTCGATAATCGCTTCGCCACGCTCGTCTGCATGCGCGTCGATCCGGGAAACGATCGAATCCGAGTCCTTAACGCGGGGCACAACCCTCCCCTCCTGGCCCGGGCCGGCGGAATCGAGGCGCTGCCGGCCTCCGGACGGCCGCTCGGCATGCTGCCCGACGAGGACTACACGGAGGGGACCTGCGAATTCGCGGCCGGCGATCTCCTGTTCGTCTTTTCCGACGGGCTGGTGGAGGCCCGGGATGCTTCCGATCAGGAATTCGGCACCGCCCGGGTTCGCGGGCTTCTTCCCGGGTTGCGCGATCTCACCGTCGAGCGCGCGGGCGAGCGACTGCTGCAGGAGATCGAGCGATTCATGGGCGGGCGCCGCCCTCACGACGATCTCTCCATGATTCTGATGAAGCGTCGTGCCGTCGACTGACACTCCCCTCCCGGGCGCCGCCGCCCCGCGGCGCGGCCGGACCGTCGTCCTGTTCCGAACCGGCCTCGGCCTCGTCTACCTGGCCGCCTTTCTGTCACTCTCGGTTCAGGTCGTCGATCTGGCCGGAGCCCGGGGCCTGCTGCCTGTGACGGATCATCTGGACCGTCTGCGAGCGGCCGATGCCACTACGCTCGAGCGGGTTCACGCCTTTCCGACCCTGCACTGGATCTCCTCCTCCGATACATCGCTTCGCCTTGCGGCCGCCGTCGGAGCGGTCCTCAGCCTCGCGCTGATCCTCGGCATCGGCGGACGCGCCGTGCCGCTGTTGCTCTGGCTGCTCTACCTTTCCGGTGCGACCGCCGGACGGGACTTCTTTTATTACCAGTGGGACAACCTTCTTCTGGAGGCCGGCCTTCTGGCCGTTTTTCTGCCCGCCCGGGGGACACTCGCCGATTTCGCGCGCCGACGGAGCCTGCCGGAGCCTTCACCCGTGGTCGTCTTCCTCGTGCGCTGGCTGCTGTTCCGGCTGCTCTTCGAATCGGGACTCGCGAAGCTCGTGTTCGGGCGGGAGGACTGGCTGGATCTCAACGGGATGACTTTTTACTACGAGACCGCCCCGCTTCCCTCCTGGGGCGGCTGGTTCGTGCAGCAACTGCCGGATTGGTTTCACAGGCTCTCGATCGGCTTCATGCTGCTCGTCGAGGTGCCGCTGTCGTTCTTCGCGTTCGGTCCGCGCCCGCTACGCCGCATTCTGTTTCTGGCGCACCTGCCGTTTCAGATCGCGATCGCGGCGACCTCCAATTACGGCTGGTTCAACCTCCTCTCCCTGGTGCTGAGTCTTCTGCTGCTGGACGATCGGGATCTCGACGCGTTGTCATCGGTCGTACGACGTCTGGCCCGCCTCCCGATCCCGGAGACCGTGCCGGGGCCGGAGCAGTGTGCCGTGATCCTCCCGGCCATTTCTCCATGGCGGGCCCGGGTTTTGCGGCTGGGGCCCTGGTTGCTGGCGGGCCTGCTGGTTCCCGGAACACTCGTCGAGGGGGCGAGCTACTTCCTGCGCGGGTCGGGAGCGTTCGCCGCGTTCGAGCCGGTCCGCAGGCTGTACAGACCTTTCCGCGCGGTCAACCGCTACCACCTTTTCCCCGGTATCGTCCGCCGGCGCATCGTGCGCGGCATCGAGGGGACTACCGACGGGCGAACATGGCTGCCGTATTACCTTCACGACGCGCCGGGCGACCCGGGCGCCGTGCCGCCCGTCACCTGGCTGCACAATCCACGCTTCCCGTTCCACTATTCGTTCATCACCCTCCGACGGAGCAATCGTGACGCCGAGTACACACGGAACCTCGTGCAGAGGCTTTGCTGCGACCCGGAGGCGGTCGCCGATCTGTTCGAAGTCAATCCGTTCCCCGGGCCCGGCCCTGCGGCGCTTCGCGTGCGCGACGAGCACTACCGCTTCGGGACGTGGCAGGATCTCGCCTCCACCGGCCGCTACTGGATCCGTGAACCGTCGGGGCAACCCTCGCGCGCGCTCACCTGCTCGTGCGGGCCCGGACGATAATCGAGCCGGGTTTCGCGATGCCGGGACCCTCATGTTATTCTTCTGAGTATATGGACGCTCCCCACAGGGGAGTGATCCCTCGATGAGAGGACCCAACCACGTGGATTTCCTGATGGTGACGACGCCTGACGGGGCGAGCTTCCGTCAGGCTCTGGAGGCGACGACCATTGTCCTCGGCCGATCCTCCTCCAACGATCTGCCGCTCGACGATCCGAGCGTCTCGCGTATTCACGCCAAGATCGTCCGCCGCGATGACGGCTTCTACATTCTCGACACCGGCAGCAAGCACGGCACCCTGGTCAACACGCGGCGCATCTCCGAACCGACCCGGCTGCAAGCCGGCGATCAGATCCTCGTGGGGCGCACCATCCTGTCGTTCAACGGGGCGCCTACCGTTCCGCTCATTTTTGACGACATTCCGCTGACGGCCGGCCCCGGGACCACGATCCTCTCCGGCTCGAAGCTGCGCTCCTCGTCCAGCCCCAGCCTCGATGCGGGCGAAATAACGTTGGGAGGCGCCGAGTCGGGAGCGCCCGCCGCCGCGCTGCGCATCATCGGCAAGGCCGATAAGGAGCTGGTCGTCCACCGTCCGCTACCGGAGATTCTGGAGCGGATCATGGATCTGGCCCACGAGGCGGTCCCGTACGAGCGCGGGGTCCTGATGCTGCTGCAGGGAGGCAAGCTCGTGAAGCAGGCGGTGCGCGTACCGAAGAGCGATGCGCTGGAGGGGATCCGTCTCAGCACGACGATCACCAGACGCGTCATCGACGAGCAGGACTCGATCCTGACATCGGACGCCCAGAAGGACATCCCGGGTGAAAGCATCATCGTGCAGCATATTCGATCCCTGATGTGCGTTCCGCTCTGGAACAACCGCGAGGTGATCGGGCTCCTCTACGTCGACAGCCGACACCAGACCGGCCTGTTCACCGAGATCAATCTGAACGTCCTGACATTTCTCGCCAACGTGGCGGCGGTGAAGATCGAGAACGCACGCCTGTTCGAGCATGCGCTCGCCGCCGAGGCGATGAAGCAGGAACTCGAGACCGCGGCCGAGATTCAGAACCACCTTCTGCCGGGCGACGGCCCGACGATCCCCGGCTTCCAGCTGGACGGAATCAGCCGCCCCTGCCGCGCCGTCGGGGGTGATTATTTTGATTACATTCCCCTGCCGGAGGGGCGTCTGGCTTTCGCGGTCGGCGACGTGGCGGGCAAGGGGATGCCGGCCGCCCTGCTGATGTGCTCGCTGCAGGCGAGCCTGCACGCCCTCACCGACCAGCACTTCTCTTCGGAAGAGACGACGGCGCGGCTCAACCGGCTGCTGTGCCGGAAAATTCCAGCGAACCGATTCGTGACCTTCTTCTTCGGCGTCCTCGATCCCGGCACCCACACCCTCACCTACACCAACGCCGGGCACAATCCTCCCGTGGTGCTGCGGGCGGACGGCGGTCTCGAACGCCTCGCCCCCGGCGGGCCGCCCCTCGGGTTCTTCGATGGGAGCAGCTATCGTTCGGGCCAGGTCGTGCTCGAGCCGAACGATTTCATCGTCTGTTACAGCGACGGCGTGACCGAGGCCCGGAGCCCGGCCGGCGAGGACTTCGGAGAGCAGAAGCTGATCGACCTCGTGCGCGCGAAGGCGAGCGCCACCCCGGCCGATGTCGTCTCGAGCGTGTTCGACGCCCTCGATGAGTTCCATGCGGGCACCACGCCCGGGGACGACCTGACCCTCGTCGTCCTCAAGCGCTCCGCCTGAACGACCGCCCCTTTTTGCATCGATCCCGCCGCTTCCGTTAGACTGCGCCGGCCGGCGCGACGCGCCGCAGGGGGAAGGCATGGCCGACACGCAGATCCGCCCGATGAATCTCGGCGAAATCCTCGATCGCACGTTCGGTCTCTACAGGAATCACTTCAGACTGTTCGTCGGGATCATGGCCCTTCCCGCCGCTCTTGCCGCGATCGGAGGGCTGGTGCTGCAGTTTTTTCAGGAACCCCTGGTGGAGATGCAGAGGGATGCTCCCGGCGAGATCAGCGCCGAGATGATCGGTATGGTGCTCCTGGTCATCTTCGGCTCTCTCGTTTTCGTGCTGGTCTACTGGGTTCTGTACTCCTTCGCTCTCGGCGCAACAACCTGCGCCCTCACCTCGCTCCTGAAGGGCGGGAGGATGACCGTCCGGGAGGCATACGGCAGCGTCGGGGATCGTCTGCTGGGGCTGGTGTTCCTTCCGATCGTGATCTTCATCTTTCTGCTGGCCGCGGGCCTGGGCGCAGGGCTGGTGGTCGCCCTCATCGGCGGTGGCGCCTCCGCGATCTCGGAATGGATCGGGATTCCTCTGATCATCGTCGGGGGCTTCGGGATCCTGATTTTCATGCTCTGGCTGGTGCTGGGGTATTCCGTGACCGTCCCGACGCTCATCATCGAGGGAATCGGCATTCTCGAATCGATGAAACGCAGCTTTGATTTGATGCGGGGACACCGCCTGCGCGCTTTATTGATCCTCGTCCTCATGATCCTGATCGGGTACGCGGCAAACCTGATCCTGCAGGCCCCTCTCATCGTATCGACCATCGTGGAACCGATGCGAGGAGGCACGCCGCCACTGTGGCTCCGTTCGCTGGGCGCCGTCGGCGCCGGCATCGCTGGCGCACTCACCGGCCCCCTCCTCACGTTGGGACTGGCGCTCCTCTACTTCGACCTCCGCGTGCGCAAGGAACCGTTCGATCCGGCAGCCGAAGATCCGGTCACCGGTCCGGCCAAAGCCCCCGGCATCGACCCCTCGCGGCCTCTCGATCACCTGATCGGTTGATCTTCATATTTCTTCCCACATTCTGAAACGATCGCCGGTTCGAACGACGTTCCCTTTCGGGCGGGACGCTGTTCGGATTACGATCGACGCACAATAACGACAGACACGATCATGCCTTCGGTGCGCCGGGGGTATCGAGGAGGACCGAATGAAAGTGATGCTTCTGGGTGTGGGCGCGATCGGCACGGTCATCGCGAAACATCTTTCCGGACACCGTGCCGTCGAATCGCTCACCCTCAGCGACATGGATACACGCCGGGCTGAAGGCCTTGCCCGCGAGCTGGGCGGCAAGAACCTGAAGGTCGAGAGGGTCGACGCGGCCGACGGCGCGGCCCTCAGGCGCGCGATTCAGGGTCACGGGCTGGTGGTCTGCGCCATCCTCCCCCGCTTCCACATCGCGGTCATGGATGCAGCGCTCGAGGCCGGCAGCCACTATCTCGATCTCGCATCGGGAGAGGCTGACCAGCTGGCGAAGGATGCGGAATGGAAGAAGGCAGGCCTGCTCGCGGTGAACGGCATGGGCGAGGATCCCGGGATCAGCAACGTCTTTGCCCGCTACGCCGCGGACCGCCTGGATGAGGTCGACGCGATCAGGGTGCGCGACGGCGAATACTCCGAAAGCGACGAGTATCCGCTTGCGTGTCTGTTCTCGACCGAGACCTTCATCGAGGAGGCGACCGAGCCGGCGAGATATTTCAAGAACGGCGAATTCAAAATATATCCCGCCTGGTCGAACCGTGAGGTTTACCCGTTCCCCGCTCCGGTCGGACCGCTTCCGATCTACAACATGAGCCATGAGGAGGTCGACACGCTGCCCAAGTACATCGGCAAGGGGGTGAAGTCGGTCGACTTCAAGCTGTCGGTACCGGACGAGATGGCGAAGCAGCTGCAGTTCCTGCACAAGATCGGCATGGCGCGCCTCGATACCGTGCGTGTGCGCGGCGGCGAGGTCACCCCCCTGTCGGTTCTGTCCGCGGTCCTGCCGCAACCGGCTGATCTCGGTGGAAAGATCCAGGGTTGCGCCAGCATCGTCGTGGAGGTGGACGGGCGCAAGGGCGGGAAGCCGATGCAGCATCGCATCTGGACGGCGATGACGCACGACGAGGCCAATCGGCGCCAGGGCGTCACGGCCACCGCCTATCTGACCGGCACGGGAGGCGCCGTCGGCGCGCTTGCCATCGCGACCGGCCGGCTTAAGCAGACCGGTGTCCTCCCGCCGGAAGGGCTCGAGCCGGAACCGCTCATCGCGCTTCTGGACGAGCTCGGCATCAAGACGCAGAAGGAAGAGAAGGCCGGTTAGGTCCGGGCGTGCGCGTCCGGACGGGCCGGGGGCGGCCTTATAGTCGCCTCCGGCCTTCGCTTGTGCGGTCTGTCATCTGATCCTGACCATCCGGAGATTCGACGGAGGGAAACAATGAAGACGCACCGTCGCGACCGAGTCCCACGTGACACGACGATCCTTCTCCTGATACTCGCGCTCCTGATCGTCGCACCACAATCGGTGCCGGCCGACGAATCGACCGGCACGGAACCGGCAGCAGTCAGGAGCGGGCCTTCTCCATGCTCCACGCCCGGCGCGGGGGAGTTCGACTTCTGGGTCGGCGACTGGGAAGTCTCGTGGGACGGCGGCCATGGCAGGAACCGGGTCGAAAAGATTCTGGGCGGCTGCGTTATCCACGAGCACTTCGACGGATCTGGTCCGGACGGCAACGGACTCATCGGCAGGAGTTACTCCACCTGGTCACCTGACCTCAAACGATGGCGCCAGACCTGGGTCGACAATCAGGGTGGATATCTCGATTTTGACGGCGCCATGGAGGGGGATCGGATGGTCCTGTCGCGAACGGCGCAGGGCGACGGGGAGACTTTCCTGCAGCGGATGGTCTGGCACGACATCGGCGCCGACGCGTTTGAGTGGAACTGGGAACGATCGGACGACAATGGCACGACGTGGAATCCGGTCTGGAAAGTCCACTACACGCGCCGGAAATGATCGGGCGCGAGCGGAGCCTCAGCCCCTCTCGGTGAGGGCGCGCCGCGTCGCCCCGACGAGAAGAGGAAAGGGGCAGGCGTCGGCGAACTCTTCGAGCGTCATCCAGGCGTGGGCGTCGTGCTCCTCCGAACGCGTGACGTCCCCGGAGTCGCTGCAAGCCCTGAAGGCGACGACGATCATGTCATCCGTCTTCCGTTTCGCCTGATAGGCGGCGATCGGATCGGGGTCGATGCGGGGCGTGAGGCCCGTCTCTTCACGGGCCTCCCGGATGGCGGCCTCGAGCGGCTGCTCCCCTGGCCGGATCCTCCCCGAGATCGCCTCCCAGGCGCCGGGCGCCGCATCCTTCATCGGCGATCGTCGCATCGCCAGGATCCGATCGCCGCGGAGAATCACGACCACCACCGCCGCGACAAAGCACGGTCGCTCCTCCGCCGGATCGGTCACTCCCGCGCCGGTCACTCCCGCTCCCTGCCGGGACGCCGTGCGTGCTCATCCCGCCGCGATCCGGGGCTCCCCGCGACCCAGGAGAGCAGGCTCACGATGAGGGCGCCCAGGACGGCCCAGCCGATCGAATCGATCGCGAATCCGGGAACGATCGCTGCGGCCAGTCCGAAGGCAATGCCGTTCACCACGAAATAGAACAGCCCGAGAGTCAGGAGTGTGATCGGGAGGGTCAGCACGAACAGGATCGGCCTGACGATCGCGTTGACGAACCCCAGCACGAGGCCGGCCACGAGGAGCGCCTCGATCGAATCGACGTGCACGCCCGGCAGAATCCATGCAGCCACACCGACCCCCGCGGCCGTCGTCAACCAGTGGGCGAGAAAACGCATCATCGGTTCCTCACGCACCGCGCGGTGTCGCGCCGCGCAGGTTACGCGCCGCAACCGTCGCCAGGACGGCCAGCGCGACAAGAAGTACGACCCAGAGGATCCACGGATGCCGTTCCGTGAAGGGGCGCTCCCGGGAACCCCCGAACAGCGGGTTCATTCCCGCCGGACCGAGCCCCGCCTCGACCGGGGAATGCTCTTCGAGATCCGGCAGGAGCGCCGGAAGGTCGTAGCGCGGGGCGGACGCCTCATCGTTACCATAGTAGAGGGAGTAGGCGGCGCGCGGCTTCAACGGGAAAACGACCCGCTGGACATTGGCGCGGGCCGACAGGCCTCGCAGCCGGAGAGGCCGGTCATCATTGTTCTCGACGAGCACCCGGAGATAACGCACCGCCGTGCCGGACATTTCGATCTCGGTCCGATCGATCCCCTTCTCACCGCTGCGTCCGGGAGGAAGCTTGAAGAATGATCCCGATCCGAGCATCTCCCAGGGCGCCTCGATCGTCTTGACGATCGGATCCCCCGTCTCGGTACGGCCGCGCCGCACGGTCGCGGTCATCTCGTTGCGCCCCAGCAGTCGGTAGGCACGGCGGAACGCCTCCTCCCTGAAATCAAGCCGGATCCATGCCGGCCGCGCGTGACGATGCCCGAGATCAATGTCGATCCGGGTCGTCCGCGTCTCGTCGTCGTGGGCAACGTCGTAGGACACGATCGACAGGGGCGCCGTCTCGGACGGCCTGACGACGCGCCGGAGCGTCCGTACCGCCAGCAGTTCAATCGGCCCCTTCTCATCCGGCATTGCGAACACCGTAACCCGCAACCGGGCCTGATCGTTGTCGGGGAAGGCGACGGTCTCGTGTCGGATCCCCTCGAATGAACCGGAGGGGGGAACCCGATAGATCCAGGCATTCTCCTCGATCACCCTCCAGTCGCTGCCATCCTCACTTCCCTCGATGACCACCCGGCGGCGGAAGTCCTCTCCCGAGGTCTCGACCTCGAGAAAGTTTTTTACCGCCTTCGCCGCAAAATCGAGCTCGATGGAGGCGCCCCGGCCGGAGGCGACCCGGGCGCGGTTTATCACACGCGGCGCATACGCTTCATCCCGTACTCCGCCCCCCCGCCGATAGATGACGTGCGGGATCTCGACCAGTCCTCTTCCCACGACCCGCAGGTCGGCCAGATCGGCCCTCGCGGCATCGAGCACCGCGCCGTCCAGGGTCACCCACGCGAACGGCTCCCCCGATTGATCCACAAGACCGGTGTCGATCGCGCGGACGTGGCTCCAGTCCGACGGATTGAAGTCGGCGCGCGCCTCTCCTCCCGCGAGCGCCGCCAGCGTCAGGACAACCACCGCCCCGGTGATCCTCGACCGCAGCCGGCTGTACAAATAGGACGCGGCGACGAGCAGCAGACCGATGATGATGAATGACAGGATGCGGTAGATCTCGCGCAATTCCCAGACGTCCATCAGGAAGACCTTCGACAGGGTGAGGGCGAAGAGTCCTCCTGCCGCGTACCGCACCCCGCGATCGGATCGCCTGAAGCCGACGATCATCAGAACCGAGGCGAAGATGGCCCATAGGATGGAGACCGAGAGCTGCGCCCTCAGCGAGTTCGTCACCGGATCCGCCCCATCCCCGGGCCGGAATCGAAAGAAGGTATAGACCTCCGTCGTCAGCAGAATGAACAGCAGCGTCGTCCCGGCCGCCGACAGGACCCTGTGCGCCGCCAGATCGTTGAACAGCACGGCGCCCGCGCGACGGTTCAGGATCGCCGCCGCGAAAAACGATGCGACACCGAGCAGGCCCGCCCAGAAGACGGCGCGGCCGAACAGCGCCCCTTGAGCCCCATCGAGGGTCGACAGAAGATTGAAGAACGGCAGCAGGGCGCCGACCATCATGACCAGAGAGAGCCGGTGCACGATCCGGTCGCCGAGACGCAGCGCCAGCGCAAGCGACGCGAGGGGGTAGAGCGCCCAGAGGACCATCATGCCCCCTGCCTGCGCCTGCGTCGACCGGCCCCAGAGCTCGAAGAATTGCCAGATCTCGAGGTTCAACGCCAGCAGGAGCAATCCCAGTCCTGCACCCAGACAGGCCGATGCGGCGGCGGGCCCCTCACGCTCATCGACATCCAGCGCGTGGCGCCTGTACAGCCACGCGGCAGCGAAGATCGCCGCCGTCACGAAGGCCCAGGTTCCGAAGGTGGCATTGATGAACAGGGTGAAGGGCTGCGCGTGCAGTGGTGTATGGGCGACGATCAGTCGCAGCACCGCGAGCGCCATCACGATCCAGCCGGCCAGCCGCGTCAGAACGGCCCGGTAACGGAACCCGGTCCGGATCAAGAGCAACCCCTGCACCGCCCAGGCCAGTGCGATCCCGTGCAGACCGAGATGCAGCGGGACCGCCAGGGTCAGGAAGGTAATGCTGATCCCGAAGATCGAGGCCGCCATGCGGTGATCGGCCGGCACGCGCCTCCGCGCCAGGACGCCGA
>JAZGDH010000201.1:0-2415 GCA_036477555.1 Acidobacteriota bacterium | reverse complement strand
ATGCGCCTGTAGCTCAGGGGATAGAGCAACGGCCTTCTAAGCCGTGGGTCAGGGGTTCGAATCCCCTCAGGCGCGCCAGCGGCTCCCCGTGCCTCGCAGGGACGCCCCATGGCCCAAGGAAATCGGGACGTTGTGGTGAGTGTAGCTCAGCTTGGTAGAGCCCCGGGTTGTGGCCCCGGTGGTCGTGGGTTCGAGTCCCATCACTCACCCCAGAGATTCATCGTGAGAATGGGCCGTTAGCTCAGTTGGTAGAGCAGCTGACTCTTAATCAGCGGGTCGGAGGTTCGAGTCCTCCACGGCTCACCACGATTCTCCCCTCATCTGCTAGGATGCCCCCCAACGCGCGAAACTGAATGCCGGCGCAATTGACTTCCGGTGCCATTGAATGCCGGATTAGAATGACGGATTAACGGGGAGGGAACCATGGCCGACGTCGTGAGCATCTTTGGTAAAGACACCTGACCATACACCACGTCCGCCCGTGAGGCGTATGAGGCCAAGGGGCACGAGGTGCAGTACCACGACGTGACCGTCGATAAGTCGCAGCTCGACGAGATGCTGAAGCACTCGAAGGGGAAGCGAGCAGTCCCGGTCATCGTTGAAGGGGGGAAAGTCAGCATCGGATACGGCGGCAGCTGACAGGTCTGATTCTCCGGCCGGCGGCCGGACCCACAGCGACACACCCATCATGACAGGCATGGACGATCGTCACCGTTTCCAGGTGCAGCTGGACAGGCTGCTCGAGCAGGCGGAAGAGACCGTCAAGCTCTACAAGATCGCACTCTCCCAGATCGGCCGGGCCTTCGGCGCCGAGGGAGGGGCCGTCATCCTGCGTTCGCCGATCTCCGGTCAATTCCGCAAGTACGGCTGGGGGAGCGGCGGCACCTCATGGAAAGAGCAGGAGGTCCACGCCTTTCTCGATCGCAAGGGGCCGACCCTGCGTCGCAACGAGATCATGGCCCCGATCGTGGTCCGCGGCCGGGCGCACGGCGTGCTGGCGCTGCGCAGCAAGGAGGGCCCGTTTCCCGACGGTGCAGGGCGCTGGGTGACCCGGCTCTGCCGCAAGCTGGGGCACGAAGTGGCGCTGCGCGAGGAGCGCCGTATCAACCGGATCATCGATCAGATCAAAGACAAGACGGTCCGCGAGCTGCGACCGCAGGATCTCTTCTACCAGGTGCTTCACGGATTGAAGACCCTGACGCATTACGATCACTCGTCGGCGCTCCTGATCGCCGAGGATGACGGCGCCCGGCTCGTGCTGCACGCGGAGCAGATCGCCTGGGCCAAGAAAAAGAGCGACAGGATCGGGAAAAAGATCAAGGTGTCGGAGAAACTCCGCCCGTCACTGCGGCGGATGAGCGCGGTCCGCATCGTGTCGTTTGTGCCGGGGAAGGGCCGGAGCGGTGGCGCGTCGGTGGGAAAGGCCGACGGCAACGGCGGGGATGGGATGCCGCTGGCGCGCCTCCTCCGTTGGGGAGGGCGGAAATCGGAACCGCAGGAGGGAACGATCCTCCTCGCCCCGCTGCAGCACGACGGGGAGCTGCTCGGGCTTCTGAAGATCGCCACCCGGGAGCCCGGCGCGCTCGGAAAGCTGGAGGCCGACGCGGTCAGGCGGGTCCTGCGCCACGTCGCGTCGGTGATCCACAACGCCCGTCGCGCCCTGTCGATGGAGGAGCGTATCCTCGAGGCGGAGAAGAAGCACGCCATGGCCGACCTCGCGCGCGCGATTTCACACGACGTCAAGAACGCCATCGGTGCGATCCTCCCGCTTGCCCAGCAGTCGCGCGAAGAAGTGGAATGCGGCTCGTTCGATCGGAACGTGCTCCAGGCGGATCTGCGTCAAATCGAGCAGTCGGCCAGAACCTGTCAGCGCATCTTCGACGGCATGCTGCAGCTGGCCCGTTCAGGCGTGCGGCCGGTGGAGGCGGCGCCGCTGGCGACGATCCTCGACGGGGCGGTTGCGATCCTCGGCAATCGACTGAAGCGGGCGGGCGTCACGCTGGACCTGCGCATCCCCGAAAGCCTGCCCGAAGTGAACGCGAGCCGCGGTGGTCTGGAGCAGCTCTTTCTGAACCTGCTCAGCAACGCCCTCGAGTCGATGTCGGCCGGGGGACGCTTGCGGGTCCGCGCCCGGGCCGTCGGCTCCAACATCGAGGTGAAGATCTCCGACACCGGAATGGGGATCCCGCCCGAGCAGCTGAAGAAGATCCACGAGCCGTTCTACACGACCAAGGCGACCGGTTTCGGGCTCGGCCTCGCGATCTGCCGATCGATCCTGTGGGATGCCGGCGGCGAGATGAACATCGACAGCTGTCCCGGCAAGGGAACGATCGTCACGGTCCTCCTTCCGATCCATGTGAAGACGACCGGCGCACGCGAGGCGGCCCGTGGCGCCTCCCGGGGGCGAAGCGCGCC
>JAZGDH010000200.1:0-2242 GCA_036477555.1 Acidobacteriota bacterium | reverse complement strand
ATGCATGACATCGGTCTCATCGCCCGCTCGCGCGATGCGGACGACGGCGGCCGGGAGATCGGGTTCAAGGTGGTCATCGGCGGCGGGCTCGCCGTCTCCCCGCAAAACGCATGGATCCTGCACGAGTTCATCCCTCCCGAGCGTCTGATTCCGGTCTGCGAGGCGGTCGTGCGCGTGTTCGATCGCGTCGGCAACCGGAAGAACCGCAATCAGGCCCGGATGAAGTACGCCATCCGCAAGATGGGATGGGTGGCGTTCAGGGCGGAGATCGAGAAGGAGGCGGAGGGGATCCCGGCCACGCATCCGATCGACGTCGAAAAGTACTGCGAGCAGGAGCGCCCGGGACGATCGGACGCACCGGCCGATCTGCACCAGAGGGTTGTCTCGACGGGCGACGCATCGTTCGGGGACTGGGCGGCGACCAACACAAGGCCGCAGCGGCAGGCCGGCTATTCGATGGCGTTCGTCACGCTGCCGCGCGGCGACATCACGTCGGAGCAGATGGAGGGGATCGCCGACCTGATCCAGACACACGGCAATGGAACCGTGAGGACGGCGGTCGATCAAAACTTTTTGCTCCGCTGGGTGCGCAGCGAGGATCTGCCGGCGCTCTATGCCAGGCTCGCCGCCCTCGATCTGAGCGCCGGGGAAGCGGGGCGCCTGCTCGATCCGACCTCATGCCCCGGCGCCGATTCCTGCAAGCTGGCGATCACCGCCTCGCGGGAGCTTGCCTCGACGGTGAAGGAGAGCCTCCGGGCGGCCGCCGGCAACGGCGGACGCGACCTGATCGCGGCGGCATCCGATCTGCGCGTCAAGATCAGCGGCTGTCCGAACTCCTGCGGGCAGCACCACGTCGCGGGGCTGGGATTCCATGGGGCCGCGCGCAACATCGGCGGGGAGATCGTCCCCGCGTACCAGCTGTTCGTGGGGGGGAGTGTCGACGGCGACGGGGCGCACTTCGGACGGCGCTCGGTCAAGATCCCGGCCCGCCGCGTCGCCGAGGCGCTGACGCGACTGCTGACGCTCTACCGGGACGAGAAGCAGGGGGACGAGACGGCGCTCGCCTTTTTCCAGAGGGTCGACATCAACCGGGTGAACGACACGCTGTCAGACATGGCCAAGATTGACGCGGCGACGCTCGCGCCAGACGACTGCAAGGACCTTGGATCGGATCTGCCGTTCAAGGTGGAGACAAGCAAAGGGGAGTGCGCCAGCTAGTCGCCCGGGGGCGCGTCGCATCCGGAGCAACGCCCGGATCGCGGGCGGCGTTCTAGTCGCCCGGCGTGACGAGCCCGCCCGAGCCGCCGGTCAGCACCGGGAGCTCCGACGGCGCGTGGTCAGGTGTGGACGGTCGCGACGCGGACACCACCCGCCGCGCCCAGTCGGCGACATTTTCGACCATCAGGTTGATGTATGGCAGGACGACGAGCGTCAGGATGGTCGACGAGAGCAGGCCACCGATGATCGTCAGCGCCATCGGAGAGTAGTACATTCCTCCCACTCCGGAACTCCCGATCGCCAGCGGGATCAGCCCCACTGTCGTGGTCGTGGCGGTCATCAGGATCGGCCTCAGGCGGTCGCGTCCCGCCTGCAGGATAGCGTCCTCGCGGCTCAGCCCGGCTCCCCGCAACTGGTTGAGGTGATCGAGCAGCACGATCCCGTTGTTCACCACGATCCCGACCAGAATGACGAACCCGATCCAGGCCATGAGGTTGAACGGCGTACGCGTCGCGGCGAGCAACCAGGCGACACCGGGCAGGGCGAGGGGGATCGAGAAGAGGATCGCGAACGGCTGCGTCAGCGATTCGAACAGAGAGGCCATCACGAGGTAGACCAGCATCAGCGCGAGCAGGAAGTTCCACAACATCTGCGCGTCTTCCTCGCCCTGCTCGAGAATGCGGTCGTTCCACGACCAGGAGTAGCCGGGCGGCAGGTCGAAGGCGTTCATCAACCCCTCGATCTCCTCCTTCGTTTCGTCCCACTTCTCCCCTTCATAGGTGGCGTTCACGGCGACCCGGATCTTGCGGTTCTCGCGGGTGATCTCCTGCGCGCGCCGGATGATCTGAAACGATGCGATGTCGGACAGCAGGATCGACCGTCCGTCGGGCGAACCGACCTGGAGTTTCCTGAGGTCGTCGAGGTTCTGGCGATCCTCGAGGCGCAGCGCCAGCCAGGTCTCCACCTCTTTCGATCCGGCGTTGAACCGGTTCAGCCGCATCCCCCCCAGGGTGAAGCGGAAGAT
>JAZGDH010000020.1:0-5546 GCA_036477555.1 Acidobacteriota bacterium | reverse complement strand
TACTCGCCGAGATCCTCTTTCCCGAAACGAATGAACGAAGATGCGGCGGCGGCGGGATCGCCGGTCACCTCGAGACCAAAGAGATCGGCCTGCTGTTCATGATACCTGCTGACCGAATTGACGAGCGGCGAGGTGGCAAGAAGGAAAATACTGAAGACCAGCAGGATCAACGGCAGCGACGCCGGCTCGGAAAATGCCCGGATGCCGTACGACGGCCGCCCCTCGATCACCCGCCGCGCCACCCGATCGACGGTGAAGAATCCCGCCAGGATGATGAGAGCCAGAAAGGCGATCGTCTTCCAGATATGATTCAACACGTAGTGTCCCATCTCGTGTCCCATGATGAACTTGATCTCGCGGCGGGCGAAGTTCTTGAGCATCGTGTCGTACAGAACGATTCGCTGCGTTCCGAAAAGGCCGGTGACGTAGGCGTTGTTGTGGGTCGACTGGCGGCTCGCGTCGACCTCGAACACCTCTTCCGCGGGGATGTCCTGAGAGTGGGCCATGGCCAGGATCTCGTCGCGCAGCGCTGCATCTTTCATCGGCTCAAAGGTGTTGAACAGCGGGGCGATGAAGACCGGGGCGATCGCGACGATCAGGATGACGAAGGCGATGCCGATCGCCGTCCCCGCGATCCACCACTGTCGGCCCAGCCGGCGGATCGCCATGTAGAGGATCATGCAAAAGAGCGCCTGCAGAATCACCGCAATGACGAGCCCCTTGCCCTGATCCCCGAGCCATTGGGAGAGTGTCTGAGTGGCGAAGCCGTACTTCTTCTCACGGAAGAAACCGGAATAGGCGCTGAGAGGGAAGGTGCAAATGAACACGGCAATCGTGTACAGCACGACGTACCCCAGGACCTTCCGATTGGGCGCCTGCGTCCATCGCTCGACGAGCCGCTGCATCCACCCGCCGAAGCCGGTCATCACGATCAGCAGGAGCAGGCCGATCGACCACACGACGTCGACGACGAACAGGATGTAGTTTCCATGGGAGTACGCCTGCATGCGCTCATCATCCGGGGGCACACCATCGAGGGCGTTCTCCATCAGCGCGGGAGGCGCCGGAGCGTCCTCGACCGCTTCCCCCGCCGCGGCGCCGGGATCCTCAGGGGACGCCATCGATGCAGGGGCGAACGGGCCGGACACAATCACGAGGGTGAAGGCGAGCAGTACGAATGCTCTTCTCATCGCGACCCCTCCAGAGCTGTTGCGCGGCTTATTTCCGGACCCGCGGGATTATACTGGACCGCCCCGTCCGGGCGCGATTCTTGACGGCCATGAAAACGCTGTGGAATAATTCGTCCGCTCGACGGCGCGCGAGCACGGCGCAGCCGCGGCGCCCCATACGCGGCATCACGCAGCACCCGGACAGGCTCCTAGTGACGAATCCCGAAACCTCGACCAGGAAACGATGAAGGTTTTAATCATCGGCGGCGGCGCTCGCGAGCACGCTCTCGCCTGGAAAGTCAAGATGAGCCCCCTCGTCCGGGAGCTCTTTCTGGCGCCCGGCAACGGCGGCATGGCCGGGCTGGGCGACTGCGTACCGATCGACCCATCCTCCATCGTCGAGATCGCCGATTTCGCGTCGAAGATCAAAGTCGATCTCACGGTCGTCGGTCCGGAGCTGCCCCTGGCTCTCGGGATCGTCGACGAATTCCAGAAACGCGATCTGGCGATCTTCGGAGCCAGCCAGGCTGCCGCCGAGATCGAGTCGAGCAAGGTGTTCGCCAAGGAGTTCATGGCGAAGCACAAGATCCCGAGCGCAAAGTTCGACGTCGCGACGGACGCCGCTCAGGCGAGGGCGATACTCAAGAAAAAGAAGCAAGGCCCGATCGTCGTGAAGGCCGACGGCCTGGCCGCCGGGAAAGGCGTCATCATCGCGAGGAACAAGAAAGAGGCCGATGCGGCGATCGAGGCGATGATGGTCGAGCGCCGCTTCGGCTCGGCGGGGGATCGGATCGTGCTGGAGGAGTGCCTGACCGGGCTCGAAGCCTCGCTTTTCGCCCTGTCGGACGGCCAGCGCGTGTTGCCGCTCGTCACCTGCCAGGACTACAAGAGGCTGAGCGACGGGGACGAGGGGCCCAATACGGGCGGCATGGGCGGCTACTCTCCATCGGTCCACATCGATGCCGACACCTTCCGGGAGATCCTGGACAAGATCCTCATCCCGACCATCAGTGGTCTGGCCGAGGAAGGCCGACCGTACCACGGAGTCCTGTACGCCGGCCTCATGCTGACCAAGAAAGGCCCGAAGGTGCTCGAATACAACGCGCGCTTCGGGGATCCGGAGGCTCAGTTGATCGCGGTGCGCATGAAGAGCGACATCGTCCCGATTCTTCAGGCCACGATGGCCGGCCATCTTGACCAGGTCCACATCGAGTGGATCAAGACCCGATCGGTCTGCACCGTGCTCGCCTCCGGCGGATACCCGGGATCGTACGAGACCGGCAAGCCGATCACCGGCATCGAGGATGCGCAGAAGCATGAAGGTGTCGAGATTTTCCACGCCGGCACGAAGCGTCAGAACGGCACACTCGTCACCTCCGGGGGGCGGGTTCTTTCGGTCACCGCCGTGGGGAATTCATTCTCCCAGGCCGCCAGGCGGTGCTACGAGGCGGCCGGGATGATCCGCTTCGAGGGACTCCACTCGAGGTCCGATATCGCCCGCGACGCCATTGATGCGATGTCAGGGAAAGACTGATCTCCCCCTCCCCGACTGCCGCCACCGCCCCGCAACACGTTCAGGAGCCCAGGAGGCCTGTCCGGGAATTGCGTGGGGCCGGGCGCTGAGCAGCCCCCGCACGGCGTAAACGTTGTTCCTTGAGAGACTCCGGGACGGGTAGTACTATCTCATTGTTCATATGAATCAGAGCATGCGCACCGCGCGCCGCGAGCACAGCCGAATCTTCGACCTGCTGAGGGACTACCATCGGTCC
The DNA here is from genome assembly GCA_036477555.1 of Acidobacteriota bacterium. Taxonomy (GTDB): domain Bacteria; phylum Acidobacteriota; class Polarisedimenticolia; order Gp22-AA2; family Gp22-AA2; genus JAPUIN01. Next base: position 2,608 of record JAZGDH010000020.1, on the reverse strand, counting down.
CGCGAGAACATGCGCCTGCTCATCGGCATGACCGACATGAGCGACTACGAGAAGATCGGGTTCATCGATGCCTGGCAGGAGGAGATGGCCGACTATTTCGCCAGCAACGGCTACTGCTTCGCCTGCAATCATCTGCTCGAGCGCTGCGATTGCGAAGAGCCGATCCGCGGCCCCCGCAGTTCCACCGGACACTAATCTGCCCCTCTGCTACAATCCGCTTCCTCCCGTCCGCCGGCCTCTCGAAGGATCGCGCATGGCGACGTTTCGCATTGTGACGCTGGGCTGCAAGCTGAATCAGGCCGATTCGTCGGCCCTCGAGGCGCGTCTCGTCCTGCTGGGACTGCGGCGGGCTCCCTCCGGAAGCACGCCGGCCGATCTCGTGGTGCTCAATACCTGCACGGTGACCGGCAATGCGGATCGCGAGGCCCGCCAGATCACGCGACGGCTCCGGCGGGCCAACCCGCAGGCGGTTCTCATAGCGACCGGTTGCTACGCCGAGCGGGACGCCGGCGCTCTCAGACGTCTTCCCCAGGTCGACGATGTGGTGGGCATGCGCGACCAGGCCGCGCGCGTCGCAGCCGTCGCCGCCGATGCGCTCGGACTCGTGTCGCCGGCTGTTCCGAACGATCTCGGACCGTTCGGTGCCACCCGCGCCTGCGATTCACCGGCCGATCCGGAGGGTCGAACCCGGGCCTACCTCAAGATTCAGGACGGCTGCGACCTGCGCTGCTCCTACTGCATCATCCCATCCGTGCGTGGAGACAGTCGCAGCCTCATTCCCGATCATGTGCTTCGTCGCCTGGCGGAAATGACCGAACACGGCTATCGCGAGATCGTCTTTACGGGGGTCAACACGGGAGACTACGGCCGCGATCTCGATCCACCCCTGCGTCTTCACGATCTTCTGCCCCGCGCGCTTCGGGTTGCCGGGGTCGGCCGCCTGCGACTCAACTCCCTGGAACCGAAGACCGTGACCGACGGCGTGATCGAACTACTGGCGACACACGGCGGGCGACTCGCCCGCCACCTTCAGATACCGCTTCAATCGGGGAGCGACTCCGTTCTGGCGCGCATGCACCGGCCGTATAGAGTCCGGGACTACACGCGAGTGACCGGGGCGCTCCGGCACGCGATCCCGGAAATCGCGCTGGGCGCCGACGTCATCGTCGGTTTCCCGGGCGAGACGGAGGAAGAGTTCAGCGAGACGCTTCACTTCATCGAGTCGTCTTCCCTGAACTACCTGCACGTCTTTTCCTATTCCCCGCGTCCCGGAACCGCGGCCGCGGACCGGACCGATCATCTGCCCTCCGTCGTGATCCGCGAACGCAGCGCACGGCTCCGGATGCTCGCCCGGACCCTGTCCCTCCGCTTCCGGCAACGGTTCCTCGGTCACACCCTCCCGGTTCTTACCCTCAGGGAGATCCGGTCCGATGGCCGTCTCCGCGCCCTGTCGGACAACTACATCGACATGGGGATCGATCTCGACGGCCGCAACCCGGGCCCCCTCTTCAACCAGCTCCTGACCGCCCGCATCACCGAGGTCACGGAAGACCAGACCGTCGCCTCCCTGGCCTGACCGCAGTCAGCTCATCTCCACACATGCCCGCCACGCAGCCGCTCCCCCCCGCGGGGCACGGCTCCGCGTGCCTCACGGCCCGCTCGCCTCGCCTGCGCGCGCGACCCGCTGCGCGGGTACCCCGCGCGCTTCCGGACGGCCCCTCGGGGGGGGAGCGGCTGCGCGGCGGGCTTCCGCTTCAAGCACTGGCCTGGGGGACTCCCGACGATCACCGACCCGCATTCAGGATACGGCTCGGGCGTGGTTCGATCAGCTGCGGCGTGGGCGCGTATTGATAAGGTGTTGCCGGAGATCGCCGAGCAGGTCGCCCTCGTTGCGGGCCCTGAGCGTGGCGAGGAATTGCAGCTCGGGTTGTTCGCCGCGCATGGCTGAGTCGGCCAGCACGCACGCGCGCCTGGAGGCTGAGCGGCTCGCGGAGAGAACAATCCGCAACATGATGCGGGTGCCGAACCATGAGGAGACGCGGCCGTACAGACGGCCCGCCACCGCGAAGGCACGCCTGAGCGGGGTGGACACGACGCTGCCGTGGCGCGCCAGGTGATCCTCGGTCCGCCGGCGACGATCTTCCTCGTAATTCAAGTAGTGACCGATGATCCGGCGCGCCTCGTCGTCGTCGAGGCGCTTCATATAGATCCCGTAAATTGCGAGGACGAGCTCCTGCAGGTAGATCTCCTGCTGATGCTCCGCGAGTTGTCCTGACCGTCCGCTCATCTGCGCTACCGTCCGCCGCCGGATGATACGACGCTTCGGGATCTGGCGCGACCGGTGGACGAAGGTGGACGCAGTCATCCCGCGCCCCTGTCCTACCCGACAGAGTCGGCCTGGGGGCAAGGGAGACCATCGGCTGCACGGTCATCGCGATGATCGTGTACGGGGCCTGGCTGGCCCGGGAGCCTGTCCGGGTCCTGCTGCTGGTTCCCGGCTGAAGCGCCGCTACTTCTTGATCAGTTCCTTGAGCGCCTTGGCGACCGAGAACTTCACGACCGTCTTGGCGGGGATCTGAATCGGCTCGCCGGTGGCCGGGTTGCGGCC
>JAZGDH010000002.1:0-2736 GCA_036477555.1 Acidobacteriota bacterium | reverse complement strand
ACCTGGTTCGCATCCATGAAGCAGGGGTTGCACATCATGTTGCAGCGGTTGGTCAAATCGACGGTCAGCACTGCGCCGCGACCGTACTTGACGGTCGAGGATCCGTGATTGTGGAAGGCGTCCGGCGTCATCCGGAAATCTCGGCCCGGATAAAGCTTCTCCATCCGGCGCAGGAACTTGACGTCGATCGCCATCAGGTCCTCGCAGAGTCCGTGCTGCGGGCACTCCTTCTCCATCCACACCTGCCCGTCTCGCTCGACGATACGCGCCTTGATCTCTCCCGGCTTGCCGTTGATCAGAGTCTGCCAGTCGGACTCACCGTTGATGATCCGGTTGCGAACGTCCTTGACGCACTCGGGGCAGAGAGAGTCGGTCTCACGCGGGAAGCCGAGCTCCGGAAAGGATCGCTCGTGGCTCTTCAGAAGCGGCGCCGGCGCCCACTTCGGCTTGAATGACCCGTAGGGAACGAGCCTGTTGACCACCTGGAAGGCGTGCCATACGAGGTGTGCCACACCCTTGATCCCGGCGCCGATAATCGTGCTGGGCCTCAGATACCGACCCATCCGTTTCCGCCCTCCACCACGCGAACCATTTCCGCTCGCCACACCCGCAGTTCGATCGGGGCGCGTGTGTGGTGCGGGAGCAGTCGTCGAACGTGCATGCAGTGTATTGTCGATCCGGGCCTCAGCCTGGCTCATCGAAGACTCCTCTTCAAAGAACTCCGGTGTCAATCATCAGTGACTCGTGCCTTGCACCTGCCCCACGTCCCGCTTACCGTCCGCGACCATTCCGGCGCGGGACAGGGAGCGGGCCTTGCTGCGAAATCTTCTCACGGTGATTCGATCAAGACGTCGTCGCGCCAGCTTGAGATTCGCCGAGGACCGGGCGAACCGCACCGCGTTTCCGCCGACCGACAGACCGCTCAGGTGGACCGGCAGAGACGCAACCGCGTCGCCGAGCACCCGTCGGGCGCGACCTGGACCGGAGCCGGTCACCAGGGCGCGATATCCGTGCGCCAGGAGGCGCAGTTGTTCGCGCGCGGCCCTCCACCCGCTGCCATGGAGGCCGCCGGGCCGGGTTCGACCCTCGCGCAGATCGATCATGAACTCCCGGCGCGTACGTGCCGGGCTCATGGTGAACGTCCGGCCGACGTGGCGCGGACCGTGCGACCCGCTGCCACCGGTCGTCTCGAAGATCCGCGTCGAAGCCATTTCGGTCAGCAGACGCTCCATCCTCCTGCCCCGCCCGGCGCCGCACAGGGCGTTCCTGACCTCGCAGCGCTCGAATCGCTTCAGGATCAATCGCATCCCGGCGATATCCTTCGGTGCGGTCGGCGACTCGCCGGGAAACAACCCCAGCGCGGAGATTGTTCCCCTCGCCCCCAGATACGCCAACAACTCGACAAGGTCCCCTCGCAGTCGGGCGATCTCGCGATGCTGCCCTTCGGTGATGTCGTACACCAGCACGTGGAGCCGGGCGCCGCTGCGGGAATCCGTCGCCGTCACCTCCTCGGAGATGAAGAAATCATCGGAGTGCGGATGGCGATCGAGAAACTCCAGGCATCCGTCGATCGTATCGAGATCGGTCAAAGTCACCAGATCCATGCCCCGCCGTTTCGCGGCCTCGTAAATCGACTCGACCGTTCCGTACCCCAATGGCGGTCCCGCGAGGCTGAAGTGCCCCGCGCCCGAGTGAAGGGAATGGACATGCAGATCGGCCCGGAACGGACGCCCCCGCCCCTGCGCCCCTGATCTGGAGGAATCGGACCCGGTTGGTCCGAAAGGCGCCGTGATCAAGTGCTTCGGGGCCTCCATGAACTCGACTGCAGGATGTCCTCGAGCGTGGTCTGCTCGAGGATGGCGGATACCCGCCGCTGGACCTTCGCGAAGACGTGGTTCACGTAGCACCTCTGCCTTCGACCTCGCTGCCTCTGGTGATCGAGACAGCGGTGAAACTCGATCGGCCCCTGGAGCGCCTCGACGATCTCCTTCAATGTAATCCGGCCGGGCGAGGCGAAACCCGCCCCGGAACCCGCGGCGTGATCTTGAGAGACCCCTGGTGGCCAGCCGCTGAAAGATCTTCGAGAGAAACGTCTCGGGGATCCTCGTCGCCTTCGAGATCTCCCGGATCAGCGCCGGCTTGTCCTCGCCCCTGCGGGCCAGGTAGAGGATCCCTTCGATGCCGTATTCAACCCCTTTGGTCAGCTGCACCTGTCGGATCGCCTCACAGGAGCGTCTTCCGACGCGTAAACCCTTTAGTATCAGAGCTCAAGGGGGGGTGTCAATATGCCACGAAGGCCACGTCAGCCGCCGCCTTCGCCGGATCGGATTCCGTACGCCCGCATCTTGCGGTAGAGATTGCTCCGCTCGAGCCCGAGCATCTCCGCCGCGCGCAGGACGTTTCCCCCGGCCTCCTGAAGCTTGCGCAGGATGAATCTCTTCTCGAACTGCTCGCGACCCTCCTTAAGGGAGCGCGCGTCGTCGAGGGGATCCGGACCGGGTTCGGAGGCGCCCCGGAGACTCGCCGGCAACTCGGCCCGTGTCACGGTGTCCTCCGCCACGAGGATCACCACACGTTCCATGACATTCCTCAACTCGCGCACGTTTCCAGGCCAGCGGTAGGCCTTGAGGGTCTCGACGGCGTCGGCGCTCAGCCGCTTGATGCGCCCGTACTGTCGGGAGAATTGCTCGATGAAGTGCGACGCCAGCTGCGGAATATCTTGAGGTCGCTCCCTCA
>JAZGDH010000199.1:0-2018 GCA_036477555.1 Acidobacteriota bacterium | reverse complement strand
GGCGAGGCGAGCGGGCCGTGAGGCACGCGGAGCCGTGCCCCAAGAGGGATGCGCAGCGCCGGGGAGAGGCTGGACTGGCGTCCGGCTCAGGCGCGGCCGATATCCCTGATGATCTTATGGCCGGCATTCCAGCCGACGGCGCCCCAGACGCCCCCGCCCGGGTGGGCGCCGGCGCCGCACAAATAAAGGTTGGCGATCGGGGTGCCGTAGCCGGCGTAGCCGGCGGCGGGGCGGAAGCTGAACAACTGGTCGGGGATCATGGCGCCGTGGTAGATGTTCCCCCCGCTCAGGCCGAAGATCGTTTCGAGATCCTCCGGTGTATAGACGTGCCGGGCGATGACCGTTCCCGGGAAGCTGGGGGCGTACCGGGCGATCTCCGCGATGACGCGATCGGCGACGGTCTCCTTCATCCCCTCCCACGTCCCCTCTTTCAGGTATCGCGGTCCGTACTGCACGAAGCACGACATGATGTGTTTCCCGGGCGGCGCGCAGGACGGGTCGAGCGCCGACTGGATGCAGGCCTCGACGGTGGGGCGCTCCGAGAACCCCCCGCGGCGGCAGTCTTCCCACGCACGCTCGATGAAATCGATCGTCGGGCAGAGGTTGATCAGCCCGCGGTGCTGCGGTCCGTTCACGGTGCCTGGCATCGCCGTGAAGTCGGGCAGCTCGGAGAGGGCGAGATGCACCTTGAGTGATGCGCTCAGATCCTTGAAGGAGCGGATCTGGTCGAGGAACCCTTCCGGCAGGGACTCTTCGGGAAGCATTTCCAGGAACGTACGGCGCGGTGTCGCGTTGCTGGCGATGAGATCGGCCCGCAGCACTTCTCCGTCCGCGAGTCGCACCGCCTCGGCCCGCCCGGCCGCGTCGAGCTCGATCGACTGCACGCGCGCATTGACGCGCACCTCCACGCCGCGTTCCCGCGCCGCGGCGGCCAGTGCCTGAGTGATCCCGCCCATGCCGCCGACGACCACGCCCCAGACGCCGGCCGTGCCGTCGACGCCCCCCAGCACGTCGTGCAGCAGCAGGAACGCCGTCCCCGGCTTGTTCGCTCCCCCGTAGGCCCCGATGATCCCCTGCGACGAGAGGAATGCGATCAGCTCCTCCGACTCGAACCAGTCCTCGAGGTATTCGGCGATGCCGCGCGTCGCGAGCCCGACGAGCCAGCGCAGATCCGAAGGAGACAGCTTGCGCGCGGTGCGGGCGACCTGGAGGATGTTCCACAGCTCGCGGGGCGAGCCGGCATCGACTTCCGGAGGGGGCTGCAGGATCAGGGGGCGCAGGAAGGTTCCGATGCGCTCGAGCATGGCGTGGAACTTCGGATAGGTGGCGGCGTCCTTCTTCGAGAACTTCGCGATCTCCAACAGGTCGCGATCGTCACCGTACAGCGTCATCGACCGTCCGTCGGGGAGAGGCACGAAGAAGGCCGGCTCCTGCTTGATGACGCGGTAGCCGTGGCGCGGCAGATCGAAGCGCCGGACGACCTCGGGCAGGAGCAGCGTGCTGACGTAGGAGGTCGATGAGACCTTGTACCCGGGGAACAGTTCCTCCGTGACGCAGGCTCCGCCGACGATGTGCCGCGCCTCGAGCACGGTGACGCGATGGCCCGCATCGGCGAGAAGGTTGGCGGTGACGAGACCGTTGTGTCCCGCTCCGATGATGATCACATGGCGTCGCGTGGCCAACTGACTCTCCTTCGTTGCGGTCCCGGCAGCCTGCCGGGTCATGGCGGATCAGCCAGCGCTTGCGCCCTGGGCCGACCGCCATCAGGCAGCGCAGCCCCGCGCCGTGCCGAGGTCGATGCATTTCTGTGGCGTGCCCGCCATCTTACGTGGGCGTGCTCCGCCAGATCAAGGACCGTCGCGCGCCGCGAGCAGCCGGACGGACCACCCGGCGCACCAGCGTTCCGAGCTGCGGCTCGTCACGCCGTTACAGCATCGATTGAGAGGGTGAAATGATAATTCAGCATATCCTGGTACAAAAAAATGCCGGAAAACGATTGACCGATGATGCCGCCCCGT
>JAZGDH010000198.1:0-3274 GCA_036477555.1 Acidobacteriota bacterium | reverse complement strand
CTGGCCGGCTTCCTTCTCGCGTTCGGGCTGATCTCCGGGCGGCTGCAGAAGAGCATCGTCACGGCGCCGATGGTGTTCGTCGCCTTCGGTCTCCTGTTCGGGCCGCTCGCCCTCGGCATCATCCGGCTGGACGTCGAGTCGGAGGTGATCCGCACGATCGCCGAGGCGACGCTCATCCTGGTCCTCTTCACCGATGCGTCGCGTATCGATCTGCGCATCCTGAGGCGTGAATATCACATCCCGGTGCGTCTCCTGGCGTTCGGACTGCCGCTCACGATCCTGCTGGGGACGCTCTTGGCCGTCGTCCTGTTCGACGGGCTCAGCCTCTGGGAGGCGGCGATCGTCGCGGCGATTCTGGCGCCGACCGATGCCGCCCTCGGGCAGGCGGTCGTCGGCAGCCCGGCCGTTCCGGTGCGGATGCGCCAGGCGCTCAACGTCGAGAGCGGCCTGAACGACGGCATCGCCCTGCCGTTCGTCATGATCTTCCTGTCGCTGGCCGGGGCGGCGCAGGAACAGCAGTCGGCCGGCGCCTGGATCGGGTACGCCGCGCTGCAGATCATCATGGGACCGCTCGTCGGTGTCGCCGTCGGGTGGGGCGGCGGGCGTCTCGTCTCGCTCGGGACGCGAACCGGCTGGATGAGCCCGAGCTTCCAGCGGCTGTCGGCGCTGGCGCTCGCGTTTCTGGCCTATGCGGGGGCCGAGCAGGTTGGCGGCAACGGGTTCATCGCCGCTTTTTTCGCCGGGCTGGCGCTCGGCAATGCGGCCCGTCCGATCTGTACCTGTCTATACGAATTCGCCGAAGCGGAGGGACAGCTGCTGACGCTCGTGGCGTTTCTGGTCTTCGGCGCCGCCAGCGTCATGCCGGCTCTCGAGCACGTCAGCGTCGCCGTGGTGCTGTTTGCCGTGCTCAGCCTTACGGTCGTCAGGATGATCCCTGTTTCGATCAGTCTGCTGGGGCGCGGCCTCGGTTCCGCCTCACATCTCTTTCTCGGCTGGTTCGGCCCGCGCGGGCTCGCATCGATCCTTTACGTGATGCTGGTGCTGGAGGGAGTCGCCCTCCCCGGTCGAGATCTGATATTCTCAATCGTCATCCTGACCGTCGTATTGAGCGTGTTCGTGCACGGCATCACTGCCTACCCGGGCGCGAACTGGTACGCAGCGCGGACCGGTGCGATGCGCCACCGCACCCCCGACTGTCCGGAACTGGCGCATGCGAGCGACATGCGCGTCAGGCTGCCGATGTCCGGGGAATAGCCCATCGGAGAACGCCTGGATCATCGGCGGTGGCTCCGGGCACGGATTCAAGCACGGGCCTGCCGTCGGTGAGATGGCGGCCGGGATGGTCATGGGGGAGATATCCGTTGAACCGTTCTTCAGGTTGGCGAGGGAGGTGTAAGGTGCGTATGGCAAAGATGAGTCGAAGCAGAGTGAGGCCGAATGCTCAGTTCGTGGTATCGATAGGAGCGTTCCTGGCGCTCACCGGTGTGCTCCTTCAGGTTGGCTGCGCGAGTGGCCCGGCGGGGAGCCGGCAGCAGGGCCAGGCCGAGCTGGTCGAAGGCGCCCCTCATTACGGCGACGAGACGACCCTCCAGTTCGAGGACATGTCGCCAGAGATAATATTCGGACCCTACAGTCGAACAGACGAGATGGCGGAGGCGTTCTCTCAGGAACGCGCGGTCCGCTTCCTGGATCGTGTCGCGACCGACTGGGGCAAAAAGTACCAGTGCGTCACCTGCCACACAAATGGTTACTACCTCACCGCGCCGCCGGAGATCTTTGCGGGTCGCCCGGCGTTTCTGGAGGCGCGCCAGCAGGCGGAATCGTTCGTCGACGCCTGGGACGAGGTCACGCCCGACTCGATCCTGGCCGTGCTGGGATACGTGGCGGCGCCGGAGACCTACGTCGTCGCGACGGCCGCCTTCCTCGCCATCAACGATGCGGCGGCGGGCCGTGAACCGGGAGATGCGACGCTGCGCGCCCTGGACCGCGCCTGGAGGACGCAGCATGAGGAGGGATACTGGACCGACTGGATCGTCTGCAACTGGCCGCCGTTCGAAAGCGACCTGCACTACGGCGTGACGCTGATGGCGATCGCCGTCGGCATGTCTCCGGACAGCTCGCTGCAGACCGATCGCTCGCGTGAGGGAATGAAGCGGGTCCTGAGCTATCTCCGCAAGCATCCGCCGACCGAAATCCACCAGAAGGGGATGATGCTGTGGGCCGGGAGATATAACGAAGGTCTTGTCAACGAAGCGGATCGAGGAAGATGGATCGATGAGCTGTTCGGCCTGCAGCGCCCGGATGGGGCCTGGGCGTCTGGCGATCTGGGGAGATGGCGACAGCGGGATGGTGAACGGGCCGATCCTCTTGTCACCGTGGAGAGTGATGGCTACGGGACCGGTTTCGTCCTGTACGTGCTGATGCAGGGGGGTGTTCCGGCGTCCGATCCGCGGATCCAGAAGGGGATCGACTGGTTGAAGACGAATCAACGCAGCGGTGGACACTGGTGGACGCAGTCGCTGCGCAACAACTCGGACACGATGAACTTTCTGACCCATACCGGCACGACGTTCGCGCTGAAGGCGCTGGTCGCGAGCGGATCGTACGGGAAGGTGGCTGCGAGGTGAGGGTGCAACGATGAACGCGATGATCGTCGGGCTTCGGAGCGATCGGTGAAGGCTCTCGTTCTGAGCGAGTTGAATGGTTCCGTTCGTATTGAAGACCGTCCACGGCCGGAGCCGGCCTCGGGGGAGATCCTGGTGCGCATCCGGGCCTCCGGTATTTGTCACTCCGATGTGCATATGCAGGATGGGGAGATGCCGGTTCCGCGAGCGCTTCCGCTCATCCTCGGGCATGAAGGGGCCGGCGTGGTGCAAGCGGTGGGGAACGAGGTAGAAGGCTGGAAGGCGGATGATCGCGCGGGGATCCCGTGGCTGCGCTGGGCGTGCGGGCGATGCCGCGAGTGTATCGAGGGATGGGAGGCCCTGTGCGTCGACCAGCGTGGGACCGGTTATGACGATGACGGATGCTGGGCGGAGTACGCCGTCTGTCCCGCGAATTTCGCGGCACGGATCCCCGGATCGCTGGCGTGGGAGGAGGCGGCGCCGATCCTCTGCGCCGGCGTGACATCGTATAAGGCGGTCAAGCTGTCGGGGACGCGACCGGGACGCACCCTGGGCGTGTTCGGGATCGGAGGGCTCGGGCACATGGGATTGCAGTACGGGAAGCTGGCCGGCGGCCGCGTGATCGCGATCGACGTCAACCCCGCCAAGCT
>JAZGDH010000197.1:0-2832 GCA_036477555.1 Acidobacteriota bacterium | reverse complement strand
GGAGGATTCCAGTACGGATGTTCGTGCAATCTGAAACTCAACCTGAATTCACCGCTCAGATCCTCGTGCTTCTTCACCAGCAGCATGAACTGATGCCCCTCGAGTAGCTGGTAGACGGTCCCGACTCCGGAGATCGTGAAGGAGATTCGCCGCTCCGGACCCAGCGTGAAGGCGCCGAGCGCGGTCGCTTCGCATTCGCCATCCACTTCGAATCCGGCTTTTTTCACGCGATCCCGCACGCGCCCGATCGACAATCCGGCTCCGTCCTCCGCCTCGACGCGGACGGCGGCAGCCGAGAGGTCGGCCTCCACGGCAGCGATCCTGCCGAGCACGCGAATCGACTCCTCGACGCTGCGGGTGCAGAGGGCGCATGTCATCCCCTTCACCGGGACGGTGACGGCGACCACGCGGGCGCGCGCCGGCGTCGCGATCAGGATTCCCCACCCGATCACCGCGATCGCGGCGGCGTGTCGAAATGCAACATGATGGCCCGTTTTCCATCGGGACGGGTGCATCGCCGACCCTCTCCAGTCCGTTCCTGATTCGGCCACGATAAGGTGCTCCGCCTTGGAAGGCAAGTCGTGCAGCGTCTTCACCGGGGCCGGCTGCGGACCCCCGATCGGGGTGCCCGGGCGCCGTGATAATATGCGACTCCTTCACTCAGGGCGCATAAGCACGGACACACGAGAAGAGGCATCTTCGCTTGCGGGACTATTCCACCTACAGCTACTGGCTCGAAACGGCAGGCGATCCGTTGACGCCGCGTCCCCCTCTCGGGGGATCGATCGACGTCGATGTCGCGATCCTCGGAGCCGGTTACACGGGACTGTGGACCGCCTACTACCTGCTCAAGAAGGATCCGACGCTGCGCGTCGCCGTTCTCGAGAAGGAGATCGCCGGCTTCGGGGCATCGGGACGCAACGGCGGTTGGTGTTCTCCGACACTGAATGTCGGGATTGACACCATCGCCCGTCTGTATGGCCGGGAAGCTTCTAGGGCGCTGCAGGCGACCATGTACCGCACCGTCACGGAGCTCGGGCGCGTCTGCGAGGAGGAGGGGATCGACGCCGGGTTCCATCGCGGGGGAGGAATGTACATTGCCCGCGGCCCTCATCATCTTCAGGAGATGCGTGAATACGCCGCGTTGTTCGAGCGCTTCGGGTTCGGCGACGAGCTGGAGATCCTCGACGCGAAGGAAACGGCCCGGCGAGTGCGCGTGACCGACTCCGTAGGCTCGCTGTTGTTCAAGTCATACGCCTCCGTTCATCCCGGCCGGCTCGCGCGCGGGCTGGCGCGGACCGTCGAGCGTCTGGGGGGAACGATTTACGAGCAGACGGCTGTCACCGATATCACGACCGGCAGCGCTCCCGCCTTCCGGACCGCGAGAGGCGACGTGCGCGCCCGCACAATCGTCCTCGCGGGCGAGGCATACCTCACCCAGCTTCCTGGTCTGAAACGCCGGCTCCTGCCGGTCTATTCGCTCATCGTTCTCACCGAGCCGCTGTCGAGCTCCCAATGGTCCGAGATCGGCTGGGCGGCGCGGGAATGTATCGCGTCGTTCAGGCTCACGGTCGATTATCTGAACCACACCGCCGACGGACGAATCCTGTTCGGCGGGCGGGGAGCGCCATATCGCTTCGGCTCTGCGATCTCCGATGCCTACGACCGGGACGAGGAAACACACGAGAGCCTGCGCAACCTGGCACGGACCTGGTTCCCCGCTCTGCGGGACGCCCGCTTCACGCATGCGTGGGGAGGGCCGCTCGGGATGCCGCGCGACTGGATTCCGGTGATCTCGCACGATCGCGCCCGCGGCCTCGCCACCGCCTGTGGTTACACGGGACAAGGTGTTGCGCTGGCGAACCTCTCGGGGCGAACCCTGTCCGATCTGATCCTCGAACGACAGACCGACCTGACGGCGCTGCCGCTCGTCGGCCACCGTTCTCCATCCTGGGAGCCGGAGCCGTTCCGATGGATCGGGGTGCGATACGTGCAGGACGCATTGCAGCGGCTTGATGCGAAGGCCGAGCGCACGGGACGACCGCCAGACGGCAGGTCGATCGCCGAGTGGCTCAGCCCGCACTAGGAGAGAGGAATATGGCCGAGGTCAGGATCATGTACTGGAAGGAGATTCCCTACGGGGTGCGGGCGAAAGACTCGGACGGGCAGGTCACCCGTCAGCTTCCCGAGCTTTTCCAGGAGGCGGTCGACGCCGCCGCGATGGTCGACGGACACACGGATCAGGCGGCGTATCAGGCCGGATTCAAATGGGGACCCGCCGAGAATCGGGAAGGCGCCGCCGCCGAGGTGGCCGACGCCGTCGCCGCCGAGATCGTGACCGCGTACCCCGAGGATCGTCTCCTGGAGATGGCGAAGAACCGGAACCAGCCCGGCGATCCTTCCTGAGCTCAGGATCCTGTCCGGGTATTGCGTACGGTCGCGCGCAATACCCGGACAGGATCCTCGGCGTCACGGGACCGGTTCATCGTCCGGGATCGCGTTGCCCTGGGCGGCGTCGTCCGGGACCGCGGCGTCCGACTCGCGTCGCGGGATAACCCGAAACAACGGCGCCAGCAAGTCGCGATCCTCTCCCGCCCCGTCGAGCCGCAACCGGATCCCTTACCCCTTCCGGACGGTCCAGGAAAAGGCGCCGCGGACCGCCCCGGCACGGATGGCCCCTCCAGTGACCAGCACCGTGTCACCTCGCGTCCGAATACGCGCGGTCACTTCCAGCGGCAGCGGATCCTTCCCGGCGGGCCTGTAGTGCCCGACGGCATCCAGAACCCCTGACCCGGTGAGGCTTTCAGTCCCGCTGCTTTCAATATGGTGCCG
>JAZGDH010000196.1:0-4936 GCA_036477555.1 Acidobacteriota bacterium | reverse complement strand
GTCGCCTGGCACGGTTCCACCCCCGCCACTGTCGGCATTCAATCTTTCGTTATCACACGCCGCCAGAACCAGACACAGCACCAACACTAGATATCGCACGGTGGGTCTCCCTGGGTGCCTGCAGTATACATCAACGCCTCCGGCGTGGGGAAGGCACCCACTTTAAGATCCTCTCTGGACAGGTTGGATATTGTCGGGCGGCAGATCGTCGAACCTGGAGGCGTACAGCGCGCCCCGGCGGCCTGTCCAGAGAGGGATATAGAGTGGGTGCTACAGCGAAAGAGCCGACGAAGGTTGCCCCGCGTCGGCCCTGTCCGTCGAGTCGCGGGTCGTCAGTGGGTAGGACGTTGCCCGCACTTCGAGGGCATCATAGCACACCTCCCGGCTCTACGCAATACCGCTTGACAGAAACTATCATTTGACCCTACAATTCAGGACATGGCATACCTGCGATTCAAGAAGGCTGGCAAGGGCACGAATACCTACGCCTACATCATGGAGTCGCGGCGCAGGGGCGATAAGGTCCACACCAAGATTCTCGAATACCTCGGCAAGTCACCATCCAAGGAACGTCTACGGCGTGCGTGTGAGTATTGGGACGTGAAGCCGAAAGGCGCGAAGCGAAGGCCGAAGCGAAAGGCGAAGCGTAAGCGATAGGAGGGGAGGCGACTATGACACCGGCGGAGTGGGCCTCTTGGCTTGAATGCTTCGTGATCATCTGCGTGATGCCATCCCTGCTCCGATTCGCACCAACAGCCGTCTGTTTTATTCTGTCCGTGGTTTATGTCCGGTCTCGGAAATTCATAAATCGTGCTGCAAGTGAGCGATAGGAGGCGAGGCGATGAGCGATAGAAACGGTTACGGCGCGGGCAGCGTCTATCAGCGCGGCAACAGCTGGTACGTTGACTACAGCTTCCGGGGCAAGTGATACAAAGAGTCTGCCGAATCGAGCCGGAAGGCCGATGCAAACGCCCTCCTGAAACGCCGCATTGTCGAAATGGAGGCGGGCAAGCATATCGGGCGGAGCGAGAAAGATCTGACGGTTCCCGATCTGATGGATCGCTACGTGGCCGACATGGAGCGGCGCAACCGGGTGTCAGTCTCGTCGGTCCGGTCCCAGATCATCCCGATCAAAGCGGCGTTCGAGCGGGTCCTGGCCGCAGCGGTCAAGCCGAAGCGGATTGCGGAGTTCACCGATGAACGCCGCGCGGCCGCGGATGCCGACGCGACCATCAATCGCCGCCTCGAGGCACTCCGGGCGGCGCTGCGATGGGCGGTCCGTACCGAAGCCCTCAGGAGCGCACCGCACATCACCCTGCTCACGGAGGACAACGCCAGAACAGGATTCTTCGAGCGGGCCGAGTTCGATGCAGTGGAGGCGAACCTACCCGATCCGGTCAACGATATCGCCCGGTTAGCCTACATCGTCGGGTGGCGCAAGGGGCGCATCACGCCGCTCCCGTGGACTCATGTGGACCGGGAGGCACGGGAGATTCGCCCACCCGGCTATCAGTCGATTAATAAGAAGACCTCGATTGTCGGGTACGTGGAGGGCGACGAGATCGACACGCTGATCGAGCGCCGGTACAAAACCCGTAGCTTTAGCGAGTTCGTGTTCTGCTGGCCCGCAGGACACCGCAACGCCGGGCAGCGTGTCATCGATATCAAGAAGGCGTGGAAGGTCGCCTGCAGGGCCGCAGGGGTGCCTGATCGCCTGTTCCACGATCTGCGGCGCACCGCAGTAAGGGACATGGTGCGGTCGGGAGTTCCTGAGTCCGTCGCAATGAAGATCAGCGGCCACAAGACGCGCAGCATGTTTGCCCGCTACGACATCGTTGACCTCGAAGATCAACGCGCGGCGCTCCGCCAGGTCGCACAGTACCGCTCCGCGCAGACGACCAAAAAGAAAGTTGTCGCGCTGCACTCTCGGGAGAGTTTTTGAAAAGATGGTCCCAACACCGTCCCAATTGAGGGTAAATGAGAAAGGCGGCCCGATGGCCGCCCTTCTTATGTTCAATGTTTCGTTGAGTTTAGTTGGTGGCGGGGGTAGGATTTGAACCTACGACCTTTGGGTTATGAGCCCAACGAGCTACCAGGCTGCTCCACCCCGCGTCGGAGGCGGATTATAGCCCAGCCGCTCCGGCCGCTGTCAAGGATGGACCGGTCCTTTCTCCCCTGTCGGGTCGTGCCATGAGTCCTGGAATAGAAAAATGATCTCGCCGGGGCGGCTCAGCCCCAGCTCCTCACGGGCGATTGACTCGATCTTGAACGGGTCGCGCTTGAGTTCTTCGATCTCCTGACGCAGAGCGTCGTTGGCGGTGCGTAGCGCGACCACATCGCGCTGCAGTCGGCCGGCGGTCCGCCTCTGACGCACCGCCTCGATGATCCCCATGTCGCCAAAGAAGGCGTTGAACAGAAGAATGGCCGTGAGAAACCAGAAGAGGGTCTTGAGGGCGCTGCGCTTGAGCCCGGAGTCGCCGGTCCGATCGCGCGCCGCGGTCATGGCCCGCCGGCCCCACCCCGGCGTGACGGCGCAAGGGCCGATCGGCCGGGATAGCGCGCCCGGTCACCCAGGTCCTCTTCGATCCGCAGCAGCTGGTTGTACTTCGCCACCCGCTCGCCGCGTGACGGCGCGCCGGTCTTGATCTGGCCGAGGTTGAGCGCCACGGCGAGATCGGCGATGAACGTGTCCTCGGTCTCCCCGGAACGGTGGGAGAGGACGGTCGTGTACCCGGCCTCGCGCGCCATCTCAATCGCGCGGATGGTGTCGGTCAGGGTCCCGATCTGGTTCGGCTTGATCAGGATGGAATTAGCGACCCCTCGACGGATCCCCTCCTCGAGAATGGTGGTGTTGGTGACGAACAGATCGTCGCCCACGATCTGGACGACCGACCCCAGCGAGCGGGTCAGCTGCTCCCAGCCATCCCAGTCGTCCTCGGACATGCCGTCCTCGATCGACAGGATCGGATGCCGGCGGACGAGATCGGCGTAAAAGGCGACCAGCCGATCGGACGGCAGCCTGGAGGGGGACTCCGCCTCCAGGTGATAGGCACCGTCGCGTCGCAGCTCCGTGGCGGCGACGTCAAGGGCGATCCCGATCTGCTCTCCCGGACGGTAGCCGGCGCTCTCGATCGCCTGAATGACCGCTTCGACCGCCTCGGTGTTCGAGCCGAGGTCGGGCGCCCACCCGCCTTCGTCTCCCTGGCCCGCGCGCAGCCCCTTGTCTTTCAGCACCGCCTTGAGGGCGTGGAAGATCTCGGCCCCCATTCTCAATGCCTCGCGGAAACTGTCGGCGCCGATCGGCGCCACCATGAATTCCTGAATGTCGACGTTGTTGTCGGCGTGTGCTCCGCCGTTGAGGATGTTGAACAGCGGGACGGGGAGATCACGGCCGGCGTCCCCCCCCAGGTGACGATACAGAGGCATGCCACGACCGGTGGCGGCGGCCCGCGCCCCGGCGAGGGAAACCCCGAGCAGTGCGTTCGCCCCGAGACGTGAGGCATCCTTCGTGCCGTCCGTCTCCCGCAGCCTCGAGTCGAGCCGTCGCTGATCACCCGGATCGATGCCGCGCACGGCAGGGGCGAGGATCTCGTTGACGTTGGAAACCGCCTTCAGAACCCCTTTGCCGCGATATCTTCCGGTGTCGCCGTCGCGCAGCTCGAGCGCCTCGCGCGATCCTGTGGAGGCGCCGGACGGCACGGAGGCCCGGCCGATGGAGTGATCGTCGAGGCGAACCTCGACCTCGACCGTCGGGTTTCCCCGCGAATCGAGAATCTCGCGTGCTCGGACTTCTTTGATCCCGGACATCGTCTTCAGGGGCGCGCGATCAGATCGCGCGCCGCAGCTGTTAACAGATCAAGGTCCTTCACCGATCGCGCTTCCGCGTAGCATCGAATCAGCGGTTCGGTCCCCGACGGTCGGAGGAGCAGCCAGGCGCCGTCCGAGAAGATCATCTTGTGTCCGTCGGTGGTGTCGAGGCGGAGGATGCGGCGGCCCGCGAACATCGTGGGAATCTCCTCGAGGCGGCGCGCGAGGCGGTCTCTCGCGGATGCGGCCGTATGATAATCGATCCGACGGCTGTGCAGCGGCCCGATCTTGGCGAACAGATCGCGAATCTGATCCCGCAGCGACCGGCGCCTGACGGCGACCATTTCCGCGGCGAGCAGCCCTGCCAGGATGCCATCCTTCTCCGGCACGTGCCCGCGAAGACTGAGCCCCGCGCTCTCCTCGCAGATCAGGAACGCCCGTCCCGATCGAAGATGCTGGCCGAGGTACTTGAACCCGACCGGAGTCTCATACAGCTTGCGTCCGTGGTGAGCGCAGATCGCGTCGAGTAGATGTGTCGTCGCGACGGATCGACCGATGCCGCCCGGCATCCGGCGGTGTTCCAGCAGATAGTCGGCCAGGATCGCCAGAAACAGGTTGGGCGCAATGAAATGTCCGCCGGCGTCGACGATGCCGAAACGGTCGCCGTCGCCGTCCGTGGCGACGCCAAGATCGAGCTTGCGGCGGCGCACCAGTTGTTGCAGGGGCTTGAGCTGTTTCTCACCGCAATCGGGGCCGGTGCCGCCGAATTCGGGGTGGGCGACGTCGTGCAGAACCTCGATGTCGGCCGCCACCCGGGACATGATCCCGTCGAGGTATCCGATCGAGGCGCCATGTCGCGGATCGCAGCCGATCCTCAGCTTCCGGCGGCGGATCGCCGGTGCCTTGACCAGGCGGAGGAGCTGCCGGAAGTACGCGGCGCGCACGTCCAGTGTCCTGACTGCCGGGCTCTTCGACCGACCGGCACGCGTTCCCTTTCGAGCATCATGCGGGCCGGCGCCGGAGTTCCGGTTGGCGAGCTCCTCGATGCGCCGTGTGATCTCAGGCACGGCGGGGGCCCCGTCGGAGGTCGAGAATTTCAGGCCGCTGTATTCGGGAGGGTTATGGCTGG
>JAZGDH010000195.1:0-4325 GCA_036477555.1 Acidobacteriota bacterium | reverse complement strand
CGACCGTGCGTGTCGCGCCCGGCGCGCGCAGCTCGCCGAAGACGACCGGCGGGGCCCCCTCGACCTCGAGCCGCTTCGTCGTGATTCCCCGGGCGCGCAGCATCGCCTCGAGCCGCCCGGCGTTCTTCTCGATGTTGACGCCGTCCGTCGCCAGGTTCGGGATCGTCAGCAGATCGACCAGCTCGCCGAGAATCTCACGCTCGTGCAGACGCAAGTGTGCCCCCACGGCCGTGTAGACGGCCCCTTGTCCGGGGTCGCGTAGTCCGGCGTTGGAGGCGTCCGGCGCCGACGCGGGGATTGGATCGAACCGTGCCCCGATGTAAAGCACGGTCAGCAGAGTGAGGGCGAGGCTGGTGAGGCGAGGCATTGTGATCCTCTATTCGTCGGTGTACTCGTGCGGCGCCTGAATCGGCCTGCCGGCAGCGAAGCGGCCCGGATCGAAAATCGAGAGATCAACCGTCTTCGATCGGCCGTCGAGGATCTGCTCCGCCATCGTCAGTCCGATCGCCGGTGAGATCTTATACCCCATGCCGGAGAATCCGGTCGCGACGTGCAGCCCCTCGACGCCGGCCACCGGGCCTAGCAGCGGGCGATGATCGGGACTCATGTCGTACATTCCGGTCACGCCACGCGCGACGCCGCAGTCATTCAGCGCCGGGATCCGGCGGGCGCCCAGCATGGCAATCTCCGCCAGCTCCTCCTCGGGGATCGACTGCGGGAAGTTGTCCGGGTCGACGTCGCGCGGTCCGACGAACTCCCCGACCAGGGTCATGTCGCGCCCCTCAGAGCGCAAGTACATTAAGACGATCGAATCGATCAGGGCGCAGCCGCTCCCTTTCATCGCCGGAGGGTTCTTCAGGATCGCGACGCGGTGGTACTCGGGCTCGATCGGCAGATCGACGCCGACGTCGCGAAACAGGGGACGCGACCAGGGGCCGGCGGCCGAGACGACAACCGGGGCCTCGAACTCCCCCTTGTCGGTGACGACGCCACGCACGCGGCCCCCTTCGGTCCTGAACGCGGTGACCCGGGTGCGCGGCAGGAACTGAGCTCCCATCTCGCGCGCCCGGTCGAGAAAGTCGTTGGCCGTGACCGATCCGTCCCCGTACCCCGAGTCGGGCTCGTAGGCGGCGACCCCGGGAATGTCGTCGACGGCCCAGTCAGGTTCGATCCCCTTCAACTCTTGAGGCGTGATCAGCCGGGTGTTCGCGCCGAGCTCCTGCTGCATGGCGACATTCTTCTTCAGAAGCTCGACCTCGTTTTCAGGGACCAGCTGTACGAAGCCGAGCCTCTTGAAGTGCCCGGGCCGGCCGACGTAGTCCTCCCAGTTGGTGAAAATCTCGAAGCTCTTGAGCGCCAGGCGCACCTCGGCGGGCAGGGTGTAATGCATGCGCACGAGGGCCGACGATCGGCTGCTCCCTCCCTGCGCCGCGAGCTCCTTGTCGAGGATCAGGATGCGGCCCACTGCGCGCTTCGCGAGATGGAAGGCGATCGAAGAGCCGATCACCCCCGTGCCGATGACGATGATATCCGCTGTCCTTCCGGTCTGCATGTCGTTCCTCTCGAGATTCCCCGTGATCCGATCCGGTGTATTTCCTTCCGAGTTACTGCCTCCTGAGATCCTTCAACACCTGGCGCGCCGCGTTATATCCCGGCGCGCCGGTCACGCCTCCCCCGGGGTGCGTCCCGGCGCCGCACAGGTAGAGCCCCTGTATCGGTGTGCGGTACTGTGCCCAGCCGGGGACGGGACGCATGAAGAAGAGCTGATCGAGGACGAGATCGCCGTGGAAGATGTTCCCCTCGGTCAGTCCGTAGGTCCGCTCGAGGTCGAGCGGCGTGAGAACCTGCCGCGCCACGATAGCAGTCGGAACGTTCGGAGCGTATCGAGCGATCATCTTCACGACACGGTCACCGAGGAGCTCGCGGTTCTCGTCCCACGTCCCGTCTTTCAGCTGATAGGGAACGTACTGCACGAAGCAGGTCATGATGTGCTTGCCCCGCGGTGCCAGGGTGTCATCGACGTTCGAGGCGACCACGCAGTCGACCCACAGCTCCTCGGGGAACCGGCCGAGCTTCGCCTCATCGTAGCAGCGTTCGGCGAACTCCAGCGACGGCACCAGGGTGAAGAGGGAGCGGCGCCGCGGATCGGCGTCGGCCGGCATCCCCTCCACACGCGGCTCTTCGCTCAGCACGAAATTCACCTTGGCGCAGGGGCCCGCCATTTTGATCCCTGCGATGGCGTGGCGGAAATCGGCAGGGATGTCGGAGGAGTCGACCATCCCGAGGAAGGTGCGCTTCGGATCGGCGTTGGAGACGACGAAGCGGGCGCCGATCTCGGTCCCGTCCTCGAGGGCGATACCACGGGCACGGCCGTCACGCACCAGGATCCGGCCGACCGGGGACGAGGTGAGGATCTCGGCCCCGTGCACACGACCGGCTGCGGCCATCGCCCCGGTGATTGAACCCATCCCGCCGATGACGTGGCCGAAGAACCCCTGCAGGCCCCCTTCGCCGCCCGCGAGCAGATGGAACAGCAGTCCGATCGCCGTGCCGTTCTGATAAGGGCCTCCGTGCTTACCATAGACGTTGTTGGCAAGGATCAGCGTCTTGACCTCGTCCGACTCGTAGTTGCGGTCGAGGAAGTCGCCCAGGCTTCCGGACATGAACGCGACCATCTGCGAAATCTCGTCCCCCGAGATTCGATGGAACCGCCTGCCGACCCTCAGCAGCTCCATCAGTCCTTCGAGCCCCCGTGCCCCGATGTTGGGGGGCGGCTCGAGGAAGAACGGCTGCAGGTAACGGGCCAGCTTCTTCAGTTGATCATCGACGCGCAGGAACGTCACGGCGTCCTTCTTCGAGAAGCGCTCGATCTCGGCGGCGGCGCGGGCGTTGTCGGTCCACCAGGGGATGGTGACGCCGCCCGGCAGGGCGACCTGAAGCCCCGGCTCGCACGGAATCATGCGCAGCCCGTGCGCACCGAGATCGAGATCGCGTACCACCTCCGGCCGCAGCATGCTGGCGATGTACGACGTGGTCGAGGCGCGACACCCCGGGGCGATCTCTTCTGTCACGCAGCAGCCGCCGACGATGTCGCGGCGCTCCACGACCAGAATCGAAAGCCCGGCCCGGGCGAGATAGGCGGCGGTCGTGAGCCCGTTGTGTCCGGCGCCGACGACAATCGCGTCGTAACTCTTGCGTTGGAAGCGGTTCATCCTGTAATGTCTGTAATGTGACCCTTGGTCATTATTGGTTGAGGATCGTGGGAAGATACCATGAAAGATTTGATGAACGCTACCGGCCGAGGGGATCGATGATTATTGACCAGGGGTCAAAAAGGACTTCCGCCGGACGGCGGCGCATTGAGGCGAAGCGGGCGCGAATCGTCGAGGTGGCAGAGCGCCATTTCGCCGAACACGGATTTCAGGCCGCCCGCGTCGAGAGCATCGCCGCCGAAGTCGGCGTAGCGAAGGGATCGATCTTCCAGCATTTCGATTCGAAGGACGGCCTGTTCCTGGCGGCCTACCGGAAGGCCTCCTCGACCCTTCCCGCCTACATGGATGCGGGGGACACCGTCCTGCGCCGGGGTTTCTTCGCGACGCTGGAGTACTGGCTCGGGCGCACCGGACATATGCTGCACGAGGACTGGATTCCCTACCGCGTGACTCTGCTTGGAAACTACGGCACGGAGCTGCGGCTGCGCAGGGAGATCAACCGTTACCTCCTGAGCGAGGATCCGTACGGCACGAATGCCTTCGTGCGCTGGGGGATCGAGCGCGGCGAGGTCCGGGACGACGTACCGCGGGAGATGATCGTCTCGCTGGTCGACTGGATGATGAACAGCTTTCAGGACGCGCTCCTGACCCAGGAGATGGACCCCGGCATCTTCCGGGACAGGGCGGCGGGTCCCGAGCGGACCGCCGAGCGGATCCACCAGTTCGCGAAGCTGCTGCGTAGCGCCATCAGTCGGAGAAAATTTTCCCCGGATTCATGAGGTCATGCGGATCGAGCGCCCGCTTGATCGCGCATCACCGTCTCCGCCTCGCCGTGCTCCTCGAGCAGGAAGCGCGGCTCCGGCGTGGTGCGTCCCATCCTCGGATGGTCCGGTCGGGTTGATCTCGCAGGATGCTCCACATACTATCACCGCGCTCACCAGGGCTCACGCGGCTGCACCATTCACCAGACCCGATCCCGAACGATTGTTCACGAGGGGAACCCGCGAGGATGACGAACCGCGCGCCGGAGATCGACCGGCCGATCTTCTGGATCACGCTGATCGTGCTGGTGGCGGTTTCGATCCCTCTGGCTCTCGCTCCCGAGCGGAGCTC
>JAZGDH010000194.1:0-3797 GCA_036477555.1 Acidobacteriota bacterium | reverse complement strand
CGACCGGTTTCGTCGTGCTCTGGATGTGGCGGGATCGTCTCGGTGAGGCTGCCACAAGCGGAGCATCGGTCGGGCTCGGTCTGGCCGCTGCGGGGGCCGTCGCCGCGATGATTCTGACCGCGTGGGGCTTCGGTCGGAATCAGCAGAAGTTCTTCGCCGCCCTGATGCTCGGGATTCTGGGGCGTCTGGCGTTGTACTGCGGGGCGCTGCTGTACGTTGGCCTGAGAACGTCCCTGCAGCCGTTGGCGATGGCTGTGGCGATGCTCGGATCGTACGTGGTGTTCCAGGTGCTCGAACTGAGATTTGCGGTGAAAGGGTTGAAACGGGAGAGAGGATGAGCAGCGGTACTGAGGGGGCACAGGACGCGCCCGTGGCAGCGGGAGAGCATGCCGCCACCGTAGAGCATGCCGCAGCGGTGGAGCATGCCGCGGCCGGCGCGGGCCATGGCGCGGAGCACGGTGGTGAATTCGACGCCGGGGAATTGATCATCCACCACATCACCGATTCGCAGACGTTCGAGCTGCCGATCCTCGGTGAGGTGCATCTGCCCACTCTGACGATCGGCTCGTTCGAGCTGCCGATCACCAAACATGTCGTCATGATGTGGGTCGCCTGCCTCGTCATCCTCTTCCTGCTCTGGCTCGCCACGCGACGCCGCAGCCTGGTGCCGAAGGGGATGCAGAACGTCATGGAGATGATCATTCGATTCGTGCGCGACGAGCTGGCGCGCAAGAACATCGGGCCCGGCGGGGAGCGGTACGTGTCGTATCTGCTCAGTACCTTCATCTTTATACTGATGTGCAACCTGCTGGGATTGATCCCGTACGGATCGACCGCCACGGGCAACATCGGAGTCACGGCCGGCCTGGCGGGGATGGCGTTCCTCATGGTTCAGGCGGCGGGGATCCGCGAGTTCGGATTGCTGGGGCACTTCAAGAACCTCGTGCCGCCCGGGATACCGACCTGGCTGCTGCCGATCATGATCCTGGTCGAGTTCCTCGGCATGTTCACGAAGCCGTTCGCCCTGTGCGTCCGGTTGTTCGCCAACATGACGGCGGGACACGTCATCATCCTCTCGCTCTTCAGCATCATCTTTATCCTCGAGAAGGCCTGGGTTGGCGCCGTGCTCTCCGTGCCGTTTGCCCTGTTCATCAACGGCATCGAGCTTCTGGTCGCTTTCCTCCAGGCCTACATCTTTACGATGCTCACGTCATTGTTCATAGGCATGTCGGCTCACCCGCAGCACTGATTTGGATTCGTCAATCGGCCGGGCGGAGCGGCGCCTCCTCCCGGCCCCAGAGAGAACCACAGAGGAGGATCGAGGCATGGAATTCGGGAATTCACTGGCGCACCTGGCAGCGGGGATCGGAGCGGGTATCGCTGTCATCGGCGGAGCCGCTGGAATCGGACGTCTTGCGGCGGCCGCGATGGACGGCAGTGCGCGTCAACCTCAGGTACTGGGCGAACTGCGTACGACCATGATTATCGCCGCCGCCCTCATCGAGGGAGTCACGCTTTTCGCTCTCGTCGTCTGCGTGCTGCTGGCGTTGAAGGCCTGAGAGCAGGCGCATCATGGGCTCTAGTCTGATAACACCGGACCCCGGGACGATCATCTGGACCGTCATCACCTTCGTGATCCTGGCATTCCTGCTCGGCCGGTTCGCCTGGAAGCCTCTTCTGCAGCTGCTCGAAGAGAGAGAGAGGACGGTCAAGGACTCCCTCGATTCGGCCAGGAAGGCGCGCGAGGAGGCGGAGCGGACGCTGAAGAAGAACCAGGAGCTTCTCTCCAGGGCTCGCGGCGAGACGGAGGCGATCATCGAGCAGGGCAAGCGGGAGGCGGAGGCGCTCAAGTTCGAGCTACTGACGCGCGCCCGGAATGACGCCCAGGAACTGGTCGAACAGGGCCGCAAACAGATTCGGTTCGAGCAGAAGCAGGCGATCGAAGCGCTCCGTAAGCAGGTCGCCGACCTGGCGATCGGGGCTGCGGAACGTCTGGTCGAGAAATCTCTGGACGAGCCCAGGCAGCGTAAGCTTGTGGAGGACTACATGCGGGATCTGGCGGCAAGCCTGCCCGAGGAGCGCAGTCGGTAGCCCCGGAGAGGCTCCTGGCCGCCGGGCACGCCCGGGGCGTGGTGATGACGTGATTCGATTGCGTGTCCGGTTACGCCGGACGGTGGACGACTCGCACGAAATACTGATCGGGCGGAGCCTGGGCCCCCGGATCTCGACGAGTCTCCGACGCATGCGGTTGTGCGGCCGCTATGTCATCGTCACCGATTCCAATCTGCACACCCTTTACGGTGAGCCTCTCCTGGCCGGCTTCCGCCGGCGTGGTCTTCCGGCGGATCTTGTGTCGTTCCCCGCGGGGGAGGGGAGCAAGAGCCGCCGCGTCCGGGACGAGATCGAGGACGCCATCATTCGTCTTGGGGCGGGACGCGACACCGCGCTCGTCGCACTGGGCGGTGGTGTCGTCGGTGACCTCGTCGGTTTCGTGGCCGCCACCTTCAACCGCGGCATTCCGTTCGTCCAGATCCCGACCACCCTCATCGGGATGGTCGACTCCTCGATAGGCGGGAAGACCGGGATCAATCACGAGGCGGGCAAGAACTTCATCGGCGCCTTCCATCAGCCTGCCGGCGTCTTCATCGACATTAATTTTCTCGCGTCGCTCCCTCGGCGGCACTTCGTGTCGGGGATGGCCGAGGTGATCAAGTGCGGGGTGATCGCCGACCGGACCCTCTTCATGCTCCTGGAAAAACGAACCGAAAGGATCGCACGCAAGTCACCGGACATACTCGTGCGCATCATCGAGGCCTGTTGCCGCGTCAAAGTGCGGGTCGTGGGCGATGATCTGAAGGAGTCGAACCGGCGGAAGATTCTGAATTTCGGCCACACGATCGGTCACGCGCTCGAGACGCTGAGCGGTTACAGCCTGGCGCATGGAGAAGCGATCGCGATCGGCATGGTCGCCGAGGCGCGCATCGCATCCCGGATCGGCCTGCTCTCATCGGCGGCGGTTGAGCGCATCTCAAGCCTGCTGTCCCAGACCGGGCTGCCGACGGTCCTGCCTGCCGCGACCGACATTCAGGCCGTCCTCGCGGTCGCACGCCGCGACAAGAAGGCGCGGTCCGGCCGGATCGCCTATGCCCTGCCGACCCGAATCGGTGCGATGGCGCATCAGGGCGGCGATTACGGCACGGTGGTCGATGATCGGATCGCTGTCGAGGTCCTGGCCGGGATGAAAATGCCTCGGGAACCCTCCCCCCCGATCCCGATCGAGCCGCGCACCTCCTGAAAACCTGCCCTGCCCCAGAAACCTTCCAGTCCGAGGCACCTCTCCGGGCCGCGTCGGATTCGTGACGATCTTGCATGTCGGCTCCGCGTACATATATTGGACGCGGACGCCTGGGCGCAGGGGCCCGGGGGGTTCCTGGTATGGAGGGTCGTTGATGTCGCCGAGGAAGCTCAAGAATCGTCCGGGCGCTGATCGCCGGGCCTCCAAAGTACGGGCCTCAGGAGCCCGGACCCGCCCGGCCGCGCACGAGCCTCCGGTCGAAGCGGTCGGCGCCGCGATGTTGACCATCGACGGCTCCCGTCGCGTGCTGGCCAGCCCGGGCTGGGAGTTGCTCATCGGTTCGCCCGCGCCGGAACGGATCCCGCCGCGCGGTGAGTCCGAGGATGATCTGCTTATCCGGCTTGGCGAGGCGATCGACGAGGCCGGAGCCGGGCATGGACCGGCGCACCGGGTCGCCCGGATCGAGGTCGATCGGGGGCGGTATTACTTCATCTCGGCAGGG
>JAZGDH010000193.1:0-6360 GCA_036477555.1 Acidobacteriota bacterium | reverse complement strand
AGCGCAACCGGCCGGCAGCGGTTCCCTGCCCTGCGGCCAGGGAGCCTCACGCGACGTTGATCGGCTCTTGAGGGGTGTGGTAAAGTCCGTACTTTCCCGCTCAGCCGAGGGTGCCTCGGCCCAGTTCCGGAACCCCCGGGAGGATTAGAGGATGGCGCGTTCCTGCGAGATCTGCGGCAAGAGACCGGTGCACGGGCATCGGGTCAGCCACGCGAACAATATTTCGCCGCGGGTATGGTACCCGAACATCCAGAAGATCCGGGTGGTGGTCGGTAAGACCCATCGGCGCATGAAAGTCTGCACCCGCTGTATCAAGTCCGGACACATCGTCAAGGCGGCGTCCTGACGGACCTCCACCCCACAACCTTCGAATCACGCTAAGGTCATTCCCGGGGCTGTGCGATCGCCTCGATTTCGATCCGCGCCCCCTTCGGCAATCCCACCACCTGAACGGTTGCGCGCGCGGGGCGGCACGACCCGAAGTAGCTTTCGTAGACGCGGTTCATCACCTGAAAGTCGGCGAAATCGGTCAGGTAGACCGTGGTCTTGAGGACGCGATCGAATCCGGATCCGGCCGCCTCGTGCACCGCCTTGAGGTTCTCCAGCGTGAGCTTCGCCTCCTCCTCGATTGACCCCCGCACCAGCTCACCCGTTTCCGGGTCCAGCGCCACCTGTCCGGACAGGTAGATCAGACCGCCCGCCGCAACCGCCTGAGCGTAGGGGCCGATCGCCACGGGCGCCTTCGCCGTCGCAATCTCCTTCCTGCTGTTCATGAGCCTCTCCTTTCGTCAATCGTCAGCAGCCTGTCCGAGTATCGGGCGGGGTCGCACAATACTCGGACAGGCTCCTAGGCCACCCGGCGTTCGACATGGTAAACGCCGTCGATCCCCTTCACCTTTTCCAGAATCACTCTGAGGTGTTTGAGATCCTGGATATCGAGCACGAGTGTGATCTCTCCGCGGCGATCCTCGAATGTCCTCGCCTCGACATTCTTGATGTTCGATTTGGCGTTGGCGATCGCCGAGGTAATCTTGGCGAGCATGCCGGGACGATCCTCGGACAACACCGTGATGCGCACCTCGAAACGGGTCTCATCGGCCCGCTCCCAGTCGACTTCGATTCGACGTTCCGGATCGTACAGCAGCTTCTCGAGGTTCGGACACCGCTCGGAATGGACGGTCACGCCGCGCCCCCTGGTGATGTAACCGACGATCGGCTCACCCCGAATCGGGTTACAGCACCGCGCGAGGGCGATGAGGGCATCGTCGAGACCGCGGACCGTCACCTTCTTGCCGCCGAGCCCGAGCACCTTCTTCACGGCGCCGGTGATGGCGCTCTCGGCTCGGTCGCGAGCCCGCGCGCCCGGCTCCAGCTTCTCGATCAAGGCCCGCGGCGCGAGCTTTCCGTATCCCACCGAGGCGTGAAAATCATCCAGACTGGCGCAACCCAGCGCGTGCAACTGAGCACTGAATCGATCCGGATCGGAGGTGTGCGCTTTCAGATTGAATCGATAGCGCTTGAACTCACGATCGGAGACCGCCTTCCCGAGCTCGATGCTTCGATTGCGGCGATCGATGTTCAACCACTGACGTATCTTGGCGCGCGCCCGCGGAGTCCGTACAAACGACAGCCAGTCCTGGCTGGGATGCTGGTTTGGCCCGGTAAGAATCTCGACGATGTCGCCGTTCTTCAGCTCGGATCGCAGCGGCTGCAGGGTGCCGTTAATTCGGGAGCCCATGCAGCGGTGACCGATCTCCGTGTGCACGGAATAGGCGAAGTCGACCGGCGTGGCTCCACGGGGAAACGATTTAATCTGTCCCTGTGGCGTGAAGCAGTACACCTCCTCGGGATAGAGATCGACCTTGACCATGCTGAGAAATTCACGCGGATCCTTGAGCTCCTGCTGCCACTCCATGATCTGACGCAGCCACTGAACGTTGGCGTCCTGGTCTGCGGGGGACTTGCCCTCCTTGTATTTCCAGTGCGCGGCAATCCCCTCCTCGGCGATGCGGTGCATCTCGTGCGTGCGGATCTGCACTTCGAACGGCTGTCCCCGTCCCGTCATGACTGAGGTGTGCAGGGACTGGTACATATTCGGTTTGGGTATGGCGATGAAGTCCTTGATGCGCCCGGGAACCGGCCGCCAGAGGCCGTGAATGATCCCAAGGGCTCCGTAACAATCCTTGATGCTGTGGGTGAGAATCCTGAAGGCCAGGTAGTCATATACCTGAGCCAGGTCGATGCGCTGCCGCACGATCTTCTTGTGGATGCTGTAGACGTGTTTGCGGCGCCCCGTGATTTCACACACGATAGCAGCGCTATCCATCTCCGAGCGCAGTGTCGCCTGGATCCCACGGATGAATTCATCGGTCACCCGGCTCTTCTCCTCGAGAGCCTGCTCGAGAGCCTCGTACGACTGAGAGTCCAGATGCCGGAAGGCCAGATCCTCCAGTTCGTTCTTGATCCGCGCCATCCCCAGTCGGTTGGCGATCGGGGCGTAAATATCCAGAGTCTCGCGGGCGATCCGCTCGCGCTGTCGGGTCGACAGATGCTCCAGGGTCCGCATGTTATGCAGGCGATCTGCGAGCTTGACAAGGATGACCCTCACGTCGTCGACCATCGCCAGCATCATCTTCCGGAAGCTTTCCGCCTGCTGCTGCTCCTTCGAGTTGAAAGTGATACGCGAGATCTTCGTCAGACCCTCGACCAGGTGGGCGATATCCTTACCGAAGTGGTTTTCCAGAACCTCCCGGGTGGTGAGCGTGTCCTCGAGGACGTCGTGCAGGAGCCCTGCGATGACACAGGTCAAGTCGAGCTTGAGGTCGGCCAGGATTGCCGCCACCGAAAGGGGATGGACGAGGTACGGTTCGCCCGAGGAACGGGTCTGCCCCTTGTGCTCCTTGGCGGAAAAGACGTAGGCCTTGCGGAGCAGTTCGAGATCCGCCCCCGGCATGTAGCCTTCAACCTTTTCCTGGATAGTCTCGAAACGAATCATTGCGGAACGATCCCCGACGCCCGCGCGGCGGCGCCCGGTACCGCTGGGCCGTCCTGGATGTCCGGGAGGGAGTGCGCGCGTCTCATCGATGTGTCTTGAGTATAGCACCCGATTCTCGGGGGCAGCAACCTGGGAGCCTGTCGAGAATCTCGGGCGGGGGGGGAGCTATGCCCTGACGTGGCGTGCGCCGAGGTAGCGGTGGGCGAGGACGAGGGCTCCCCCGGCCACGAAGATCGACGAGTAGGTGCCGAAGACCACCCCGACCATCAGACAGAACGAGAGCGGATTCAGCTTGTCCCCACCGTACAGGAAGAGGGCGGTCACCGCGATGAACGCGGTGAACGAGGTCAGGACGCTGCGACTCAGGGTCTGATTGATGGAGGCGTTGACGACCTTTTCGAAATCGTGGTCACGGAACAGCCTCAGGTTTTCGCGGATCCGGTCGAAGATGACGATCGTGTCGTTGATCGAATAGCCGAGGATGGTCAGAAGCGCCGCGACGACCGGCAGGGAGAACTCCTTGCCAGTGAGCGACATCGCGCCCGCGGAGATGGCCACGTCGTGGATCAGCGCAAGGATGGCGGCCACTCCCCAGACGGCGCGATGAAACCGGAACCAGATCCATGCGAGGATCAGAACGACCGACGCAGAGATCGCCAGCACCGTGTTCCATATCAGTTCCTTGCCGGCGGTCGGCCCGACGAAATCGATCCCCCTGAGCACGAACGGTCCCAGGTAGGTCGCCTCGCGAAGGCGCGCGACGGAGGCAGGATCGAGCCCCGCGATCGCATCAATCTCCGACTCGTGCCGGAACAGCCCGCCGCTCTCGATGCGCGCCTGGATGACCGAGGCGGCCGCGGCGGCGGCGATCTCCGGGCCGATCCCGGGACCGTCCTCCGTCCCCGGGCTCTCCTCCAGCCATTCCCTCAGTCGCGTTTCGCTCACGAGGTTGAGATCCAGACGACCCTCCGACTCTGTACCGACCGCGGACGATCGGAGCGTCAACAGGATCTCCTGGCTGATCTCGCCCCCCTCGGACC
Source organism: Acidobacteriota bacterium (assembly GCA_036477555.1). Classification (GTDB taxonomy): domain Bacteria; phylum Acidobacteriota; class Polarisedimenticolia; order Gp22-AA2; family Gp22-AA2; genus JAPUIN01. The sequence continues at coordinate 2,325 of JAZGDH010000193.1, read as the reverse complement.
CCTCCTCGGCTCCCTTGACGCGCTGCTGCTCGACGCGGACCAGGACCTCGTTGTCCTCGGCGGAGCCGATCTGCTGGATGTTGATGTCACCCAGGTTCGCCGCTTCCAGTCGCGCTCTGAGATCCTCGACCCTCGGGGTCTCGCGGAACCGGATCTGGACCGCCGTTCCACCGGCGAAATCGATGCCGAAGTTGAATCCCCGGATCGCCATCGAACCAAAGGCGACGGTGAGCGCCAGCATCGAGAAAGCCATGAAGAAGTACTTGGTCCTCCCCATCATCTGGAAGTTGGTATTGTGGAAGACTTGGATCATGATGACCTCAGATGCTCAGTCGGCGAACCCTGGGATTCAGGGTCAGCATGGTATCGAAGAGGGATCGCGATACGAATACCGCCGTGAACAGATTGGCCAGGATGCCCACGTTCAGCGTGACGGCGAACCCTTTCACGGGACCGGATCCGTAGGCATACAGGCAGATCCCGGCGATCAACGTCGTCAGGTTACTGTCGACGATCGTCGTGAACGCCTTGTCGAACCCCGCGTGAACGGCCGATTTCACCGTGCGTCCGAGACGCAGTTCCTCACGGATCCGCTCGAAGACCAGGACGTTGGCGTCGACCGCCATCCCGATGGTCAGCACGATCCCCGCAATGCCGGGAAGCGTGAGCGTCGAATGGAAGTATGACATCGCTCCGAGCAGGATCAGCATGTTCATCGCCAGCGCGATGGTGGCGTTGACGCCCGAGAGGCGATAGTACCCAAGCATAAAGAGGATGACGATCGCCGACCCGATGATCGCGGCGACGATCCCCTGGCGCACCGAATCGGCGCCGAGCGACGGCCCGACCGTCCGCTCTTCGAGGATTTCCATGCTCGCGGGGAGTGCGCCCGACCTCAGCTTGAGCGCCAGATCCTCCGCGCTCTCGATGGAGAATCCGCCCTCGATCACACCCTGATCCGCGATGGTCGCCCGAATCACCGGAGCCGAGATCAGCTTTCGGTCCAGAACGATGGCGAGAAGCTGACCGCGATTCTCCCTCGTGATATCCCGGAAACGTCGACCGGCATCCGCCGTCAGCGTGAACCCAACCGAAGCTCCGCCGAACCTGTCGGCCGAGCGACGGGCGTTCTTCAGATCGTTCCCGGTGACGGGCGAGGTGCGCGTCACGGGCCAGTAGACGGTGATCGGCTGGCCGTCGGACCCGGCCCTCTCCTGGGGCAGGATCTCGACGTCCTCGGGCAGGGCCCCGCCGAACTGCGCCGTGATCGCCTCGGGGCTCGAGGCCGGGCTGTACTGCTCGGCGGTCACGCCGGGCGGAACGCGGACGAGCTTCCACTCGAGGAACGCCGGCGACCCGATCAGATCCTTGACGCGCTCCGGATCCTCGACGCCGGGAAGCTGGATCAGGATCCGATCCCTATCGGATGCCAGTCCCCCCGTCCGTTGAATCGTCGGCTCGGCCACGCCGAACTTGTCGACCCGGTTCCGGATCGTCTCGAGCGCCTGGCGAACGGCCGAATCGCGCGTCTTCCCCTCATCCACCTGCGTCAGCTGGAGACGCAACGTGCCGTTCCCCTGATCGGTTCCACGGAACTGATTAAACTGCCCGCGCAGGAAATCGCGCGCCTCGCCGGTGCGTCCCGGATCGATCCCCGTGAGAATCATGGCGTTGAGCCCGTCAGGCTGCACGGAGGTCGGCTCCATCCCCTCCTCGGCGAGGGAAGCCCGGATCCGATCCATCGACAGATCGATCTCTGCCTTGACGGCATCGTCGGTGTGAACCTGCATGACGAGGTGGATGCCGCCCTTCAGATCGAGACCAAGATTTACCTTCTCCTGAGGCGGGAAGGCGACGAACGCGCAGGCGACGATGATCGCCGCGATGATGACGAGACGGATTCGAATATCCAGGCCGTGCATTGGACCTCAACTATTGATGGGCGGAATCGGGAAAGCGCGGTCCGCAGGATTCCCGACACCTCATCGGGGGACTATCCGGACAGGGCCTCCCCGTCCTCGCGACCGACAATGGAACTCCGCGTCACATCGACCTGCACCTTCTCCGCGATGCGAAGCTTGACGCTGTCCTTCTCCACTCTCACGACCGTCCCCTTGAGCCCCCCCGAGGTGATCACCCGGGCGCCGCTGACCAGCGACTCCTGCATGCTCTGCAACGCTTTCTGGCGTTTGTGCGCGGGGCGGATCAGGATGAAATACATGATGCCGAAGAAGGCGAGGAGCAGCAGGGGCTGCATCCAGAGGCTGCCCGAGGGTCCGGCGACCCCAGCGGCGATCAAAAGCGATCCGGACAACCCGACCTCCT
>JAZGDH010000192.1:0-2879 GCA_036477555.1 Acidobacteriota bacterium | reverse complement strand
TGTCGGCGGCGTAGCGGCGGCGCAGAAGGGGACGGATTGCACAGCTGTTGCCAAGATAGTAATCGAAAAGCCCGTTGCCCGCGATCGATGCGATTGCCTCGAGATGGTCGGCAGAGTTGAATTCGTCGGTCTCGCCCGGCTGGGTCATCAGATTCCCGACCAGGACGCGCGCGGCGCGGGAACGGGCGATTTCGTCGGCCACTCCCCGGACGAGGAGGTTGGGAAGGATGCTCGTGAACAGGCTCCCCGGGCCGATGACGATCAGATCGGCCTCGCGCAGTGCGGTGAGCACCCCCGGGGCGGGGGCCGGCCTGGGGGGATCGGTGGTGATGTCGACGATCCGCGACGTGGAGCGGGAGATGCGCGACTCACCGCTGATGCGCCGCCCATTCTCGAGCCGGGCGCGCAGTACGATATTCGCGAGCGTCGCGGGAAGAATTTTTCCGCGGATGGCGAGGACTTCGCCCGAGGTCTCGATCGCCTTGAGCCAGGAGCGGCTGCAGGCGGCGAGCGCGGTCAGGATCAGGTTGCCGGCCGAGTGCCCTGCCAGACCCTTGCGCCCGGGATAGCGGTACTGAAACAGCCGCGACATGAGCGGTTCGTTCTCCGACAGCGCGACGAGGCAATTGCGGATGTCGCCCATCGCCAGCACGTTGAGGTCACGGCGCAATCGGCCGCTGCTGCCTCCGTCATCGCTCACCGTGACGATGGCGGTCAGCGAGGCGACGTCGACGAGCGAACGCTTGAGACCGCGCAGCACCACCGGGAGTCCGGTGCCGCCGCCGAGCGCCACGATCTTCAATCCACGCTGGCGATATCTTACGGATCTCAAAGCCTCATCCTGATAAAAGGCCCGTCGAGCGCCTGCTGAAGGGATTTCAGGGTGCGATTTGAATATACGGAACCGTCCGGAGGGGCGCAAGGAAAGGGGCCTGTCAGTCGATCTGGAAGGTGACTTCCCGCGAGAACCGGCGGTCGGCCAGCGTATCGTCGACCGTCACGCGAAGGCGGTAGAGACCCCGGCTCCAGCCGTGCAGCGGGATGGAGAAATCCTGGACGGGCGACTTTTGTCTGGTGAGGCGGATCGGATGGCCGAGGGGGGAGAAGCCGCTCTCGTCCTCGTTCTCGCCGGTCCCGGCGAGGAAGAAGCGATACTCGACGTCGAACTCCGGACGGCCGTCGATCGGGTCGAGCATCAGACCGTAGGTCTCGTAAAAGAACGACAGGTCGTCCCCGCTCCGGAACAGGTGATTCGGGTGTCGCACGACGCGCCGATCGCGGAGTACGAACGGAGCGTCATACTCGCGGTTTGAGGGAGGCAGGCGCTCGATGCTGCGCGCAAGGGCCACACTGCTGATCGTGAGCGTGCGTAACGGGAAGCCGGGAACCTCGGCCGCTTCCTGAAGCGTCTTCACGACGCCCCCCTGCCGGTCGAAAACACGGTATTGCACGGTGTACCGACCGGGGGGGACCACGACACCGCCCTGGAAGATCGGATTGTCGCTCGCGGCGTTGCCCTCATCAGAGACCCGCACGAGCCGTCCGCCCTCTCCTCCGACCGCGTATCCGCCGTCGGGCGCTGCGGGGTCGACCAGAAGAGCCTCAACCTCGAAGCGAGAGCCGGATCGACGATTCGTGTCGCCCTCACCTGCCAGCTTCTGCGGGCGCAGCCCGACGGTGAGAACGACGAGCGTGCCTCCGTGGGACGAGTGGAAGAAGTCGCGGCGGGTCGTGATCGCGGCATTCGCGGCGGCCAGGATCGGATCGTCCCCGGGGATGGCGCCGTCGGCGAATGGAGCGTCGCGCGCGGGGGGCAGGCTGCGGATCTGCAGGGCCTGAGTCTGGAACGCGAGGCCCATGGCGGTTTCCTGGAAGAGAAGACGGATGTTGGTCGACATTCGATACTCCCCGCTCCGATCCTGGATGAAGCGTATGGTGGGATTCAGGCCGAGCCCCTCGAGAGTCTTCGCGCGGCGATAGGTCCAGACGATGACGAACCGATCGGAACGACCGGTCGTGATCCGATCCCTCTCGTCCGGGGGTCCGAGGAGGATGTGGACCTTGCCGCGGTCGGTCTTCCACCCCGGCACCGGAGCATCGTTGAACAGGCGGTTCGCCTCGGCAACGCGCCGATAGAACAGCTCCCGGTAGAAATTCCCGGGTTGCGCCGGGTCGGGATCGCGCCGGCCCCAGAATTCCTCGATGAATCTCGCCCTTTCTTCAGGTGTGGCCCGCTTGAGACCCCGATAGGTTCTGTTCTCTGCACTGGTGAGCAGGTAGCGGACCGGCCCCTCCCGCCATCTCTTCGTGGGAGCGTCGAACTCCTTGCCAGGCGTAACACTTCGAGGCGCGCCCGCGATCTGCGCAGCGTCGTTCGCCGCGCCTGATCCGGGGAGTGTCAGGCCGAGGAGCAGGCAGGCGAAGGCGAAAGGGAAGGTGCGAACGATCGTACGTCCGCAGCGAGTCGCGGTCCGGGGCGACTCTCGATCACTCAACGTGCTGCCGGGTTCATCGAGCATCTTTGCATCCTGAGATTCCGATGCGCCGATCATAGACCTGCATCACCGGCCGTTCAACAGCAGACAATCGTTCAACGACCGCCCGTCATCCAACGGCAGGACGATGCGGGCCGCGTCGTCCCGGGACCTCTCGAAAAGAATTGAACTATCTTGACAGGTCCGGAGGCCACTCCTATACTCGGGCAACTCCTCGGATACCAAACTATGGCCGTGAGGCGAGCGCACGAAGCCGAGCAACTTCTCAATGAAGAACCTCCGCTCGCGGAATCGCTCGTCAACGTGAGCGCGGGAGAGAGTCTGCTTGTCCGCGTCGCCGCGGTGGATCACAAGTCGGGCGTCGCCGAAATCGTCGCGTCATGC
>JAZGDH010000191.1:0-5392 GCA_036477555.1 Acidobacteriota bacterium | reverse complement strand
GTAAGCCGCGACCGGCCGGTCCGGCCGACGGGCGATCGGACGTTTCCGGGGCGAAGCGCCCGGGACGCCTGCCGGAGATTCCGGCCCTCGCACCCTCGATTCTTTCGGCCGACTTCACCCGGCTCGGCGAGGAGATCACGGCGGCCGAGGAAGGTGGAGCCCGCCTGCTGCATCTCGACGTCATGGACGGACACTTCGTGCCGAACTTGACGATCGGTCCTCCCGTGGTCGCAAGTGTTCGCAAGGCGACCGCTCTGCCTCTCGATGTACACTTGATGATTGAACACCCCGAACGCTACATTGAATCGTTTGCGCGCGCCGGGGCCGACATGATCTCGGTCCATGTTGAGGCGGCGCCTCACCTGCACCGGACCGTCCATCATGTCAAAGAATGCGGGGCGGCGGCCGGCGTTGCACTCAACCCGGTGACCCCGCTCAGCCTCATTGAGGAGATCCTCCCGGAGCTCGACTACGTTCTTCTGATGTCGGTGAACCCGGGGTTCAGCGGTCAGCACTTCATCCCGTCCGTGCTGCCCAAGGTCACCGCGCTCAAAGAGATGATTTCAAAGGCCGGGGCGGACACGCGGATCGAGGTTGATGGCGGGGTCGGCCCTGGAAACATTCAGGATTTGAGAAGCCGCGGCGCCGAGATTTTCGTCGCGGGTTCGGCGGTGTTCGGTGGAGGGGATCCCGCCGTCAAGGCCCGTGCCCTGAACGACCTTCTCGACGCGCCCCCGCGCAGTCAATGAGGATGCCACGTGGCGACGCAGGACGAAGGGGCGAGGATCCGTGTGCGGTACCCCGAGGTCGATCGCATGGGGGTCGCGCACCATACGGCCCATTTCGTGTGGTTCGAGATCGGCAGAACCGAGTTGATGCGCGGACGGGGCGTCCCGTATGGACGCGTGGAGGATGATGAGGGGATCCTCCTCCCCGTGATCGACGCTTCCTGTACCTACCACGCACCCGCCCGCTACGACGACCTGCTTCACGTTCGCACGACCGTGTCCGGAGTCCGAGGGGTCCGCGTTACCTTCTCATACCGCATCGAGCGAGAAACCGATGGAACCCTTCTGGCTTCCGGATCGACTGTGCACGCCGCGGTCGATCGCAGTGGAAGACCCCGCCGGCTACCCGCTTCGCTGAGAGGGCTCCTGACGGTGCTGGTCTTCGCGCTCTGCCTGCCTGCCGCGCTCGTCGGCTGCGCCGGTCGGGACGGCAAGAAGCCGGTGCTGCTGGAGCCTCCCGAAGCAATCTACGAGCGCGCCCTCAAGAAGATCGAGAAGAAGAAATACTACTCGGCCCGCAACATGTTGCAGACGATTCTGCCGCGCATCGCGCCGGACGATCGCGACTTGCTGCCCAAGGTACAGCTGGCGATTGCCGACGCCTTCTTCAAGGATCGAGGCCTCCTGAACTATGGCGAGGCGCTGAACGGATACCGGAACTTCCTGACCTATTTCCCGGATCATCCACGCTCCGATCACGCGCAGTATATGGTGGCGATGTCGCTCTTCGAGCAGGTGCTCGCGCCCGATCGCGATCAGGCGCTGACCCTCAAGGCGATCGACGATTTCCGGAAGGTCGAGGTGGTGTTCCCGGACAGCCCTTACGTCGAGCGGGCTCGGCGGAAGATCGATGAGTGTTATGACCTGCTGGCCGAGCACGAGCGCATCGTGGGGAGGTTCTACCAGCAGCGCAAGGCCTGGGGCGCCGCGATCGATCGCTACCGCACGATCCTCGTTCAGTACCCGAGATTCAGGAAAACGCCGCAGGTCTTGTACGATCTCGGTGTCTGCCTGCTGAAAACGGGGAAGCGGACGGAGGCGCAGGCATTCTTCGGCCGGCTCGCCCGCGAATCGCCGGAGAACAACCTCGTCAAGAATGCCACGAGGCGGCTCGAGAAAGATGCGCGTCGCCGTGAAAAAGCATCCCGCAGGGACGACGACTCATGAACACCTTCCCCGCCGGGCACGTCGGCCCGCCGCGGCGGCCGCTGACTGCCATCATCCCGACACGTAACGAAGAAGAGAATCTGCCGGCCTGTCTCGATTCGGTCGCCTTTGCCGACGAGGTGCTGGTTGTCGATTCCTTCAGCAGCGATGCGACCGTGGCGATCGCGAAAGAGCGTGGCGCGCGGGTCCTCCAGCACGAGTACGGCTACTCCGCGCTGCAGAAGAACTGGGCCATTCCGCAGGCCTCGCATGAGTGGATCCTTCTGGTGGACGCCGACGAGCGCGTGACGGCAGGACTGCGGGAGGAAATCCTCGCGCTTCTTCGGACGGCGTCGGCGCACGACGGGTACTGGATCCGCAGGGCTAATTATTTTCTCGGGCGTCGCATCCGGCACGGTGGCTGGGAGAGCGACAGGGTGATCCGACTGTTTCGTCGGGATGTCTCCCGTTACCGGGAACGCAGAGTCCACGCGGAGATCGATCTCCCCGGCCCGCTTCCCACCCTGAGGCATGCGCTCGAGCACCATACATTCCGCTCATTCGATCAGTACTGGCACAAGCTTCGCTGCTACAGCGAATGGGGCGCCGCCCAGCTTCACGCCGAGGGGCGCCGGACCGGACCGCTCCAGATCTTCGGCGCGCCGGCGGCGCGTTTCATCAAGATGTACCTGCTGAGGCTCGGTTTTCTCGAGGGCGTTCACGGGCTGGTCCTCTCGATGCTCAACGCGTTCACCGTCTATATGAAGTATGCGCGGCTCTGGGAGATGAATACCGGGCGGGATCCGGTATCCCCGAACCTCCGTGTGGTGGAGGAGACCCTGTCGTCCCGCTGTGAGGATGGCGTGGGTCCGGCGATGCCGCCGGTGGTGCAACCGGTCCGGCGACCGCCCGGATCGTCGGCGACGCAGTGATGTCGTCCACGATTCTCCATCTCAACACCGAGCGGAGCTGGAGGGGCGGCGAGGCGCAGACTCTCATGCTGGCCCGGGGACTCGCGCGGCGCGGACATCGTTGTCTCGTGGTGGGACAACCGCGAAGCCCTCTCGTGGAGCGGGCCGCGGAGTCGGGGCTCGGCGTCTATCCGATCATGATGCGCGGTGATCTGCACCTCGGTGCGGCGAGGAGAATCGGCGAGATCATCCGCGCGGAATCGGTCGGTCTCCTGCACTACCACACGGCCCACGCCGTGAGCCTTGGGACGCTGGCGACATTTTTCTCGGGGCGGCGCCCCGCGGTGGCCTCGCGCCGCCTGTCGATCCCGCTACGCAACAGGTTACTCGGTCGGTTGAAGTACGGCTACCGGGTCGATCGTGTCATCGCCGTCTCGGAAGCGATACGCCGTAACCTGCTGGCCCGGGGGTTCGATCCACGCCGGGTCGAAGTGGTGCACTCGGGAATCGAGCTGGACAGATTCACGGGGGCGTCCCACGGCCGATTCCGGGCATCATTGGGTGGAGAAGGCGCCGGGATCGGTTCCGGGACATTCCTGTTCGGCACGGCCGGCCACTTTGCCGGGGAGAAGGGGTTCGACCTGTTCATCGAGGCCGCAGCGCTGGCGGCCAGGGAACTGCCGCAGGCGAGGTTCGTCCTGGTGGGACGAGGCGAGAAGGAGTCCGCACTGCGAGATCTGGCGGTCCGGCGCGGTGTTCAGGAGAATGTGCTCTTTGCGGGATTCCGCGACGAGATGCCGGAGGTGTTCGAGGGGCTGGACCTGTTCGTCCTGCCGTCCCCCCTGGGTGAAGGATCGCCGGCCGTGGTCAAGGAGGCGATGGCGGCGGGGGTGCCCCTCGTCGCCACTGACCTCGACGGGATTGAGGAGCTCACCGAGGATGGGCGCCACGCCGTGCTCGTTCCTCCAGGGGACGCTCCGGCCATGGCGCGTGCCATGGTGCTCCTCGCCGGCGACCCGCCATTGCGGAAGCGTCTTGTCGCCGCGGCGCGGCAACAGGTCCGCAAATTCGCCGCCGAGCGCATGGTTGAAAAGACCGAGGCGATCTATCGTTCGCTGGGAATCGCACCGTGAGCCTGTTCAAAATCAGGTCCTATTACATGGATGGGGAGGGCGACGGACCCGTCGTGCGTCTCGTGAACCGGCTCACACGGCGCCCGGTCCCCGACTTCCCGCGCGCGATCCAGATCCAGACGGTGACCGGCTGCAACGCGGATTGCGTGTTCTGTCCGTACGGTGCGACCCACGACACTCAGCCTCGCGGCCGCATGGCGCCCGATCTCTTCTCCAGGATCCTCGACGAATCGGCCGAGCATGGAGTCCGGCGGATCAGCCCGTATCTGATGAATGAACCGCTTCTGGATCGTGAGATCGTTTCCAGAATCCGCGAGATCAACCGGCGTGTGCCCGAGACCCGGGTCGTGCTCACCACGAACGGAAACTATCTCACCCCGGATCTCGCGGGGCAGATCCTCGAACTCGGGGATGGCCTGCACGAGCTTTACGTATCCGTGCAGGGCATCGACCCGGGGGCGTATGAGAAGACGATGCGCGGCAACATGAACCTGGACAGGACGGTCGGCAATGTTCTGGGTTTCGCCGCCATGCAGCGGCTCCGCCGGCAGGAGAGACCGAAGCTCTGGGTGACCATGGTTGATACGGCCCTGATCGACGTCCACGCGGCTGTGCAGTTCTGGAGATCCCGGGGGATCGCGTCGAAATACACGACGCTGGAAAACCGGGGCGGGCACATCGGGGATGCCGATGATCTCAGCCCCTCCGGCAGCATGGAACCTTACGACAACTGCCCGAGACCGTTCCGGCAGGCCTACATCCTGTTCAACGGCGATATGGTTCTCTGCTGCGTCGATTACAGGCGCACGCAGGTTCTCGGAAATGTCGCGCGCAGCAGCGTTCGCGAGGTCTGGAATGGTCCCGTGGCCCGCGGGATCCGCAGGGCCTACATCACACGCGATCTGGGCGACCTTCCGCTGTGCGGCAGCTGCAGGATCCACAGGATCCGTGAGGTTGCTGTCGACTCCGATCGAGTCGATGTTCCGGCATGATCCTAGAATAAACGACCCTGCGCAGGGGAGCGACGACTGGCGACCACCCGCCCCTCCAGTGACGGGTATGCCTCGACCAGAGTCGATGGGGCCTTGACCCTGCGGCGTTCGAGGGCCGATTTCATCATCAGGCCGTTCGCCGGACCCTTGCCGCGATAATGGTTGTTGGCGATGACGACGACCTGCTCCACGGCGCCTGCCAGCTCCTCGATTCTCCGGATCCAGGGGTCGAGCTCTTCCATCGAGTAAAGATAATCGTAGCGCTCGAACGGCTGCGCCGAGCGCCGGAACCAGTTCCGGGCGTTCCGTCCATGCAGCCGGACGTAGGCGATCGACGATGTGGCGTGGGATGTCGGCGGCAACGTGGCACCGAGGCTCGGCTGATCGATATTGCAGAAGCCGACGCCCCATCGACGCAGATC
>JAZGDH010000190.1:0-2986 GCA_036477555.1 Acidobacteriota bacterium | reverse complement strand
TGCGACGCACTCCGCTGCGGGTCGAGACAGGCCGGTTCCGCGCGTTCATGGAGGTCGAGTTGGTCAACGACGGGCCGGTGACCTTCGTCCTGGAGGGCCGGGGGCAATGAAGGTGGAGGCGCTCGTTCAGGACTTTCTCCACCACCTTAAAGTTGAGCGCGGACTTGCAGCCAACACTTCCCTCGCATACGGACGGGATCTGGCCAAGTTCACGCGCTTTCTCAAGGCCAAAGGCCGTCAGCCGAACCAGTTGCGACACGGCGAGCTGAACGAGTTTTTTCGCGGTCTCTCGGGCCAGGGACTTTCCGCGAAATCGATCGCGCGCTGCATGAACGCCGTTCGCATGTTCTATCGTTATCTGGTTGTGGAAAAATTCGTCATCGAAGATCCCACCGCTCAGATCCGTGCGCCCCGTACCTGGAAAACCCTGCCTCGGTTCCTCACTCTGGATGAAGTGGATCGACTTCTCGCGGCGCCGGACTCTTCTACGCCGCTCGGCGTGCGCGATATAGCGATGGTGAAGCTGCTGTACGCCACGGGGTTGCGCGTCTCCGAACTGATCGCGCTGCGGATGGAGGAGGTCAATCTTCCCGGGGGGTATCTCACCTGCGTCGGAAAGGGAAACAAGGAGCGGCTCGTGCCGATGGGCCGTAATGCGGCCGGCACGCTTCGCGGCTATCTCGATAGCGCACGGCCCGCCATCCCCGGCTCGGCGGCTTCGGCAACGCTGTTCGTCAACAACCGCGGACGGCTGCTCACCCGTCAGGGGTTCTGGAAAATCCTCAAGAAGCATGGGCGCGCCATCGGATTGCGCGGCAAGCTCAGCCCGCACGTCTTAAGGCATTCCTTCGCGACCCATCTGCTCGAGCGGGGCGCCGACCTCCGATCCGTTCAGATGATGCTCGGCCATGCCGACATCTCGACCACCCAGATTTACACCCACATCAATCGCGAACGGCTCCGGCGAATCTACCGCGATTTTCACCCCCGCGCCTGACGAGACCTTCGTGCTTGACAACACGGGGGCACGCTGTGATTGACTATCAATGATGGCAGCCGCGGAAGAGGATTTCGAAAAACCCCTGCACGAGCTCGAGAAGCAGATCGAGGGGCTGACCGGCGTCCCGGGGAGCGAGGATCGGGCCGACGAGATCGCCCGGCTCCGGCGTCGCCTGGACACCATGCGCCAGGAGGTTTTCTCACGCCTGACTCCCTGGCAACGGGCGCTCGTGGCACGCCACCCGAAACGTCCGTACACGCTCGATTACATCAATCTGCTGTTCTCCGACTTCGTGGAGATCCACGGGGATCGCAAGTACTCGGATGACCCCGCCCTCGTCGGCGGCTTCGCCACGTACCGCGGGATTCCCGTCGCCGTCATCGGGCATCAGAAGGGGCGTGACACGCGTGAAAAAGTGCGGCGCAATTTCGGAATGCCCCGGCCCGAGGGTTACCGCAAATCGATGCGGATCATGCAGCTCGCCGAGAAATTTCAACGGCCCCTCTTTACCTTTGTCGACACACCGGGCGCTTATCCAGGGAAGGGGGCCGAGGAGCGGGGCCAGGCCGAAGCGATCGCCAGCAGCCTGCGCCTGATGGCCGGGCTGAGAATCCCCGTCATCGTCACCATCACCGGCGAAGGCGGAAGCGGGGGAGCGCTGGCGATCGCTATGGGGGATCGCGTGCTGATGCTCGAACACGCCATCTACTCGGTCATCAGCCCCGAAGGGTGCGCGGCGATTCTGTGGGCGGATCAGAGTAAGGCGCGTGACGCGGCGAAGAGCATGCGGATCACAGCCTCGGACCTTCAGGAGCTCGAGGTCATCGACGAGATCGTGCCCGAGCCCCGCGGCGGCGCGCAGACCGACCACGCGAAGCAGGCGGAGATCCTCGACGACCGACTTTCCTCGCGACTCGACGAGATCTCGCACCTGTCCCCTGAGGATCGGGTGGAGGAACGCTATCAGAAGTTCCGCCGGATGGGCCGGTACGGGCAGTCGAAGCCGTTCTGATCTCCTTTTTCACCTCGCGCCACAGCTCCTCCATGCGAGCCCGGTTCTGCGGCGAAAGCGTCAGCCCCTCGACGCCGAGTTTCTTCTCGATACGACCGAAACGATCTTCGAATTTACGATTCGCGGCCTGAAGGGCGCTCTCGGGGTCAACATCCATATAACGAGCCACGTTGGCGAGGGTGAACAACAGGTCACCGAGCTCCTCCACGACCCCGGCGCGATCACCGAGATCGATCGCGGACCTCAGCTCGCCGAGCTCCTCGTCGACCTTGGCGAGCAGCCCATCTCGATCCGGCCAGTCGAAGCCGACGCGCGCCGCCTTGGTCGAGATGCGCAGAGCCTTGAGAAGAGCGGGCAGTGCGGCGGGCACACCGGACAGCAGGGACCCTGACTTTTTTTGCGCGCGCTCCTGGGCCTTGATCTGCTCCCATTGCTTCAGGACCTGCTCCGAGTTCGACATCCGATCGGTCCCGAACACATGCGGGTGGCGTCGAACGAGCTTCTCGGCGATGCCGCGAGCGACATCGTCGAGGTCGAATTGGCCCATATCCTGCGCGACGCGCGCCTGAAAAACGACCTGGAGGAGCACATCACCCAGTTCCTCGCAGATTGCGGTGGGCGAGCCGGAGGCGATCGCGTCGAGCACTTCGTGGGTCTCCTCCAGAAGATAGGTGCCTAGCGTCTCGAAGGTCTGCTCCCGGTCCCACGGGCAGCCATCGGGTCCTCGCAGCCTGTCCATGATTCCGCGCAGACGATCCACTTCGGACAAGACGTCCTCCTATCGCGCGATTGACAAGGGGTCGCACATCATAGTGCGCGGCCTTCGCGGGCGCAACGCGCACACGACTTGTGTTGCATCCGGCGTGATGCTATCCTCCGCTCCGCATTGGAGTTGCGCTGTCTCAGCGGTCACGGAGCGCCATGACCGAACCCCGAGAGAAATCGGCCCCACGGGAGCCGATCCGAATCGTCGA
>JAZGDH010000019.1:0-3240 GCA_036477555.1 Acidobacteriota bacterium | reverse complement strand
CGGAGGAGGAATTCATTCTGCGCCTCCTCCGCGAGGCCGATGTTCTCGTCCATCCCGGCTATTTCTTCGACTTCGACCGCGAAGCGTACCTGGTGCTCAGCCTGCTCCTGGAGCCATCGATCTTTCGGCAAGGTGTGGAGCGGATTCTGCTACGAGCGGGGGGATGATCATGCACCTCTTAATCGCCTCCAATCGTAACCCTCTCGATCCGCAGGGGTTTGCTCATCCCCTGTTCTGATGATGGAGGAATAATCGGGCGGCGGTGTTGTTTGATTTGTCGTCTGGAAGGGGCTTGGGTATAATCCCCAAACCCAATGACATTCCGGATCCAAGTCGGGCCGATGGTGCACCGACCCGACGTCATCCGGACAGTCTCTCAAGGAGGATGGACATGAACGGTAAGAAAGCTCTGGGACTCATTGTGGCGACGGCCGTCGTCGGCATGCTGGCGGCGGGGCATCAGTTCGCCGGTGAGGACGCCAAGGAAGGCGAGAAGACGGTCAAGTGTCAAGGCATCAATTCCTGCAAGGGGACCGGCGAGTGTGGCGCCCCGGACGGAAGCCACGGCTGCCACGGCAAGAACGAGTGCAAGGGGAAGGGCTGGATCAAGGTGCAGAGCGAAGACGAGTGCAAGGAGAAGGGCGGGAAGGTTCTCAAGGACGAGGAGTAATCGCCTGCTCGGGACGGAGCGCCCCGGCCGGTCATGCGGCCCGGGCGCTCCGGACCTGTTCCGGATCCGCTTCACCCCGCCGATAACCCAATGGGTCATCCCGAACCGAACCCCCCGACCCGAGGGCGAACCGCCCGCCCCAGGATTCTCCGTGAACCATTCGACGGACGTCCGCGATCCATCGGCTATGGCGTCGGACTGCGGAGCGATCACTACGATCGCATCCTGAACGGCGGGCCGACCCGTATCGACTGGTTCGAGATCATCTCCGAGAACTTCATGGTGCCGGGCGGCCGCGCTCTCGACATTCTCGAACGCGTCCGCGAGCGCTACCCGGTCGTCATGCACGGGGTGTCGCTTTCGATCGGGACGACCGATCCGATCAACGAAGGGTATCTGGATAATCTGGATGCCCTCGCGCGGCGGATCGAGCCGGAGTGGATCTCGGACCATCTGTGCTGGACCGGGGTCGGCGGGCGCAATGCTCACGATCTGCTGCCGCTGCCGTACACCGAGGCGGCGCTCGCCCACGTCGTATCGAGGGTGCAACGGGTGCAGGAGAGGCTCAAGCGTCCGATCGCGATGGAGAACGTCTCGAGTTACGTGAGCTACAGGGCCTCCTCGATGCCGGAGTGGGAGTTTCTGGCCGAGGTGTCCGGGCGTTCGGGGTGCGGGATTCTTCTCGACATCAACAACATCTACGTCAGCTCCCGGAATCACCGGTTCGATCCATACCGTTACCTCGACGGGATCCCGGCCGGGAGGGTCTGGCAGTTCCATCTGGCCGGGCATTCCGACAAAGGAGACTACCTCCTGGACACGCACGATCACCCGGTGTCCGATACGGTCTGGGATCTCTATCGCGATGCGGTCCGCCGCTTCGGTCCGGTCAGCACGCTGATCGAGTGGGACGATCGGATCCCGCCGTTCGAGGTGCTCGAGCAGGAATCGGAGAAAGCGCGCCGGCAGCAGACCGAGCTGCTCGCGACGACCGGTCCGCGCGATGATACTGTGCCGCCATCCCGGCCGGAGGGGACGGGGCGGACGGACGGAGGGGTGCGGCCATGAAGCCCGGGCCGATCGATCTGAAGGGCGCCCAGAATCTGTTCTGGAAGCTGATCTCAGCGCCCGAAGGTGTTCGTGCGGCCCTCGAGGGCCCGGACCGACGAGGCCTGCCCGCCCTCGATGAGGTGTTCGCAGGGGACGAGCGACTCGCCGCCGTCGATCGTGTCGATATTTACGCCAATATGTACTTTTACCGGCTCCTCGATGCCCTGCGGGAGGATTACCCGAGAGTCGAGACGGTGATCGGCGGCCGCGCCTTTCACAACCTCGTGACCGACTACCTCCTGCGGCATCCGTCCGGCCATCCTTCGCTCCGTTATCTGGGAAGCTTCCTCCCCGAATTCCTGCGATCGCACGCGATGCTGCGCGAGTATCCATACCTCGCGGATCTCGCCGCGCTGGAATGGGCCCGCGTCGACACCTTCGACGCGCCCGATTCGACGCCGGCGACGCGCGACGATCTGGCGCGCCTGCCCCAGGATCGGGCGGGGGAGGCGAGGCTACGGCTGATTCCTGCGTTCCGTCTCGAAAGGTACGATCACGACGTCGTACGTCTGTGGCGCGAGCTGCGGGATCCGGAGGCGGTCGAGCAGCAGGACCGGGGCACCGAGGGGAACGCCGCGCTGGAGGGTCAGGACCACTTCACGCCGGCGCGCGGGCCGCGCGATCTGAAGAGAACTCGGATCTCGGCACGGATCTGGCGCAGCGAATTCATCGTGTACCACAAGGGGATCGCCGAAGAGGAGGCGCACTGCCTCGAACTCGCGCGGGATGGCGAGAATCTGGAGCGGATCTGCCAGGTCCTCGCCGCGGGTCGCTCGGCGGAGCGGGCTACGGAACTGGTCGGGAAGATCCTGCAGAGCTGGCTCGACGACGGTCTTGTCGCAGAGATTTCCATCCCCCGGCCCTGACCTTGAATCCACAGGGAGATCAGTGAAGCCGAAGGCCCGCACGGCGGATGAGACCGACCCGCCGCCAACCCGGAGGGAGGAGGTCAGCGAGGATCTGCACGGCGTCCGGATCACCGATCCGTTTCGCTGGCTGGAGGGTGGCGCCGACCCGGAGGTCCGGGACTGGACCGCGGCGCAGAACCGCCACACGGCTGCACTGCTGGGCGGGCGTCACGGCCGAGAGCGTACCCGCTCGCGGCTCGCGGCGCTTCTCGCGATCGGCGTGCAGGGAAGGCCGGTGGAGCGGGGCGGACGGTATTTCCACATGCGGCGCGAGGGCGCCGGGCAGAACCAGCCGATCCTGTACGTGCGCGAGGGGGTGCGGGGGACCGATCGCGCTCTCATCGATCCCAACCGTCTGCGGCAGGACGGCACCGTGGCGATCGACTGGTGGTTCCCGTCGCAAGATGGTCGCCTGCTGGCCTGCGGCATCTCGGAGGGGGGAGACGAGAAGAGCACGCTTCGCGTCTACGAAGTCGACACCGGCCGGCCGCTCCCCGATGTCATCCCGCGCACGCGCTACTGTTCTCTCGCGTGGCTCCCGGATGGCAGCGG
>JAZGDH010000189.1:0-2332 GCA_036477555.1 Acidobacteriota bacterium | reverse complement strand
AGCTGTTCGGGGACGAGATCGAGGCGGTTTCGGCGATCGACCCGGTCCGCGGGGTGGTCCTGCGGCGACTGGATCGGATCCCGATCTATCCCAACTCGCATTACGTCACGCCGCGCGATCAGATGGTTCGCGCCATGGAGGCGATCAAGGAGGAGCTGAAGGAGCGGCTGGCGCAGCTCGAGGGAGCGGGGAAGTTGCTGGAGGCTCAGCGGCTCCATCAGAGGACGATGTTCGACCTCGAGATGATCAAGGAAATCGGCTACTGCCAGGGGATCGAGAACTACTCGCGGCATCTGACCGGCCGCCGCCCGGGCGAGGCGCCGCCCACATTGATGGACTACCTGTCGAAGGACCACCTGCTCATCATCGACGAAAGCCACGTCACGATGCCACAGCTGCGGGGCATGTATTGGGGGGATCGATCGCGCAAGACCAATCTCGTGGAGTACGGGTTCCGGCTTCCTTCCGCGATCGACAATCGGCCGCTGCGTTTCGAGGAGTTCGAGGAGCGTGCCGGACAACGAATATACGTCTCGGCGACACCGGGACCGTACGAGCTGGACATGTCGGGCGGCGAGGTCGTGGGACAGGTGATCCGCCCCACCGGACTGATGGATCCCGAGATCGAAGTGCGACCGGTCGCGAGCCAGGTCGACGATCTCCTGCACGAGATCCGGCTGCGCGTCGAACGCAACGAGCGTGTGCTCGTGACGACGCTGACCAAGCGCATGGCGGAAGAGCTCAGCCGTTATTACGCGGAAGTCGGCGTCCGAGTGCAGTACCTCCACTCCGACATCGACACGCTGCAACGTGTCGAGATTCTCAGAAACTTGAGGCGGGGTGAGTTCGACGTTCTGGTCGGCGTGAATCTGCTGCGTGAAGGGCTCGACCTCCCCGAGGTGTCACTCGTCGCGGTCCTGGACGCCGACAAGGAAGGGTTTCTGCGCAGTGCCGGTTCCCTCATCCAGACCTGCGGTCGCGCCGCGCGTAACGTCCGGGGGCGTGTGCTGATGTACGCCGATCGGGTCACCGGTTCGATGCGGTCCGCCATCGACGAGACGAACCGTCGCAGGGCGCTGCAGGGAGAATATAACCGGCGCCACGGGATCACGCCCGAGACGATCACGAAGGCGATCGATGATGTGCTTGGAAGCATCTATGAAGCCGACTACCTCAAGGTGCCGACACAGGTCGCGGAGGGGGAGGAGGCCGGCAAGAGCCCGGTGGAGATCGAGGCCGATATCGAAATCCTGAAAGCGAAAATGCATACGGCGGCCGAGGCGCTGCGATTCGAGGAGGCTGCGGCGCTGCGCGATCGGATCCAGTATCTGCGCAAAGTGCTGGTTCTCGCCAGCGCCTGAAGCGGTGACACGATGGCAGGCGACATGAAGGCAACCGAATCGATCCCGGCCCGGCTGATGCTCGAAGATCTGCCCGCTTCGCCCGGCGTCTATCTGTATCGCGATCGCTCGGGCAGGGTCATTTACGTGGGGAAGGCGAAATCGCTCAAGAGCCGCGTGCGTTCGTACTTTCAGGACGCGTCGGGGGGAGAGCCGAAGACCGATGCGCTCCTGGCGGAGATCCAGGGTCTCGAGTACATCGTCACGCGCACCGAGGTGGAGGCCCTGATCCTCGAGAACAGCCTGATCAAGAAAGAGAAGCCGCGATACAACCTCAGGCTGCGCGACGATAAGAATTTCCCTTATCTGAAGATGACGACCACCGAACGATTCCCGCGTGTTGTCCTCGTGCGCCGCGCGCGGCTGGACGGCAATGCCTATTTCGGTCCTTATCTTCCGGCCAGCGCCGCACGCCGGACGATCCATATGGTGGCTCGCCATTTCAAGGTGGCGACCTGCTATGAAGATCTCGACGGGAGCCGCGCGCGCCCCTGTCTGCTGTACCAGCTGAATCAATGTCTCGGCCCCTGCGCCGGCCTGGTCCCGCAGGACGAATATGCTCAGGCGGCGCAGGATGCGCGGCTCTTTCTCGACGGACGAGCGCGCGATCTGCTCAAACGTCTCGAGGGGCAGATGCAGGAGGCGTCGCAGCGGGAACATTACGAGGCAGCCGCCAACTATCGCGATCTGATCCGCACCGTCACGAAGATGTCCGACCGACAGACGGTCGCCTCGGTCGGGCTCGAGGAGGGGGACTACGTGGCGTACATGCGCGAAGGGCCGATCGCCTCGGTGCAGATCTTCCAGATGCGCGAAGGCCAGGTGCAGTCGCGCCGCGAGCTGTCGCTGGAAGGGATCCGCGAGGAGGATCCGGAGTTTCTCGCAGCCTGTCTGGGACGCTACTACGAGAGCGTGGATCAAGTGCCGGCCAC
>JAZGDH010000188.1:0-2453 GCA_036477555.1 Acidobacteriota bacterium | reverse complement strand
CCGGACGCCTGTGCGCCGTCGTGATCGTTCACCCTTTCGGATTTCCCGCCCGGGCCGAGCCCTTCCGCGCACGCGGCCTGATGGTGGTCGAGGACTGCGCTCAGGCGATCGGCGCCGCCGACGGGGATCGTCCCGTCGGATCACGGGGCGAGATTGCCATCTTCTCCTTCTCGCCTACCAAGATCATCACCTGCGGCGGGCCGGGCGGCGCGCTGACCTCCTCGCAGGCGGCTCTGATCCACAGGGCGCGCGATCTCGCAATCCATGATGAGCGCGAGGACGCCCGTTCGCGAGTGAACGGATTGATGGGGGATCTGCACGCCGCGATCGCCGGCGTGCAGGTGGGTCGCCTGCGGGAGTTCCGCACCCGCCGCGATGTCATCGCCGCGCGTTATGATGAGGCGTTCCAATCTTCAAGACTCGAACGTGTGACCGCCCTCCCCTCCACCCGTCCGATCGTCTACCGCTATATCGTCCGGACATCCGACGCCATGTCCCTGATCGCGCGACTCGAGGAACGCGGCATCACCGCACGGAGACCCGTCTTCTCTCCACTGCACAGGATGGTGGCGGCGTCGGGGACATTCCCGGGCACCGAGGAGGCGCACCGAGAACTCGTCTCGCTCCCGATTTACCCCGCTCTGGGCGATGATGAGGTGGAGACGATCATCGAAGAGGTGCGCGAATGCCTGCCGTAGCCCTCTTTCTGGTCGCCGTCTGGTTTCTCGCCCGCCCCCAGGCGGCCGGCAACCTGGAGGTTGTGCTCGTGGCGTTTCTCGCCACGTTCGGCCTGACCGCATTCGTCCGTACCCTCGCGACCCGGGCCGGCGCCCTTGATTATCCGGATGCGCGCAAGAAGCACGCCATGCCGACGCCCAAGCTGGGCGGCGTCGCCGTGCTCGCCGGCTTCGTCCTGGCGCTCGGTCTGCGCCCCATGCTCGACGCCGAGCTGCTCAGCATCGCCGTCTGCGCCCTCGCCCTGATGCTGGCGGGCGCCCTCGACGATACGCGCGGGCTGTCGTCACGCGTTCGTCTGGCCCTTCAGCTGATCTGCGCCCTCGTCATCGTCGGAGCGGGAGTCCGTCTCAATCTTCTTCCGGGGACCGCGGGCATGATCGTCAACGTGGCTCTCTCCGTGTTGTGGATCGTCGGGATCACGAATGCCTACAACTTCATCGACGGTCTCGACGGTCTGGCGGCGTCACTCGGTGGGCTGATCGCCGTCCTCCTGTCGCTGGTGGCGTGGCGGAGCGGTCAACCCGAGCTGCTGGCTGTCTGTCTGGCATTGACCGGTGCGCTGCTTGGATTTCTGCCGCACAATCTGCGCCCCGGCCGATCCGCGACGATCTTCCTGGGCGACTCCGGCAGCGCGAGTGTCGGGTTCCTGCTCGCTGCTCTCGCCATCAAGGAAGACTGGGCGGAAGGGGATCCGCTCGTGGCGCTGGCGGCACCGGTCCTGATCTTCAGCGTTCTGATCTACGACATGATTCAGACGACCCTGCTCCGCATCGCTCATGGGCGCGTGCGCACCTTCCAGCAATGGGTGGACTACGTAGGGCGTGATCACATCCACCATCGGTTCGAGGACCTGCTCGGCGGTCCCGGCCGCGCGCTCTGTCTGATTCTCGTGCTGTCCTTCGGCCTCGGACTGTCCGCCCTGGGGCTGCAGCGCGGCGCGAATGGTCAGGCGGCGATCTTCCTGGTACATGGCGCGCTTATTCTCATCGTCGTCGCCGTTCTCGAGGGGGCTCCCGGCCGGCGCGACGACGCACGACGCAAACGCTGATGCGAAAACGACGACTGCTGTTCGTCGTGAACGACTTCCCTCCCATGCTGGGCGGCGAGTCGACCCTTTACTCCGGGCTCGCGCGCCATCTGCCGCAAGACCAATTGATCCTCCTGGCCCCACATCAACCCGGGGATGCCGTCATCGATGCGGGGCTGCGATGCGAGGTCATTCGCATGCGGATCCCGCCGCATCGCGGCATCCTGGCGCGCATCGCGCGCAGCGTCGTGGCGGCGGTCCGTATCGCGCAGGCCATTCTGATAAAACGAGTCGGGATGATCCTTTGCGGCCAGCTTCTATCGCTCGGTGCGCCCACCCGGGTCCTCGCGCGGATCGCCCGCATCCCCTATGCCGTCTTCGTTCATGGCGCCGATCTCCTCGATTACGACTACCCACCGTGGGGCGGCCTCGCTCGCTGGGTCCTGTCGGGAGCGTCGACGATCGTCGTCAACAGCCGCTTCACCGCGGGGCTGGTATCGCGCCATGCACCATCGGCCGCGGCGCGCATCTTCGTGCTGCCGATGGGCGTCGAACCTCCAGTCCCGGTCGACCCGGAGGCGGTCGACTCGTTGCGTCACAGATATCGATTAGGCGCCGGTCCGATCCTGGTCTCCCTCGCACGCCTGATCCCGATCAAGGGACACGACACGGTGATCCGCGCACTCCC
>JAZGDH010000187.1:0-3136 GCA_036477555.1 Acidobacteriota bacterium | reverse complement strand
TCGTCTTATCGAGGGGCGTCGTCGGACCACCGGTCGGGCTGAGGGTGGCCCAGCGCGACAGCGATCCGATCAGGATCACGACGATGAGGGCCGCCAGCAGCGCCCGGGTGCTGTCGCTTCCGGGATCTGGAAGGAGGGTGCGCAATCCCCGGTCCGACTGCAGCGCTTGAACGATCCGGGTCACGATCAGCAGGCCGGCGGTCAGCAGGGCCGCGATCCATCCCTCGGGGCGGCCGGTGAAGATCAGGCAGGCGATGACCATCCCGATCCCGGCGCCGCAGGCGACGCGCCTCCAGCCCGACGAGAGCAGCGCCGCGCCGACGCCGATCGGCAGCGCCAGAATCAGGCACTCGGCGAGCAGGCCGGGGTCGCCGAGGGTCGAGCCGCCGAGACTCGGCGGCAGGATCGAAATGCCCCCCGGGAACTCGATATGAGCGCCCGGCATGAACACCTGAATCAGGCCTCCCGATGCCGCCAGGGAAGCCGAGCAGAGGTATGACGCGAAGATCAGCCCGACCTGGGCCCGCTCTCGCACGAATCGAGCGACGCCCCACAAAATGAGGAGGCCCGCTACGACGTCGAGGAGGCCCCAGAGAGCGAGCGCGCGATTCGCGGCGGCACCGACGGCGACGGTGCTGAGCAGCGTCACGCCCAGCGCCAGCCACAGAACGGGGGACGTGAGGCCGGGCCGCAGGTTGGTGTACAGGTAGGATGCGAGGGCCATGACGCCCAGCGTGATCGCCACGACGGCGATGACCAGCATCTTGGGAAGGAAGAACGGCTCGCTGATCGCGCCGCTGTGGAGAAGAGGAACGAGAAATGCGGCGGCCGCGAGGAGCCACGTTGCGATCGTCTCGATGTTGCTGCGATCAGTCACGGGGCATCGGGATTGTCGAGGCTGGACGGGGCATGTCGCAAATCATCAAGAGACACCGGTTTCTGCCGAACTGACCGGCAGAGCGCGCACGGCACTTCCAGCATGAGACGCGAATCGTAGCACAGCGGAGAATCGGTCATCAACAGTCGCGGGGGCGTCGTGGTTCGGTTGACCCCCCGTTGAGCGGCGCTTATCATCGGATCAATCGAGGAGTACGCATGAGCCGAACCATGAAACGGATCGAGGCCACCGCGCCAACGCGCATCGATCTTGCGGGCGGCACGATCGATCTCTGGCCGCTGAATCTGCTTCATGATGCGCCGTTGACCGTCAACGCCGCGATCGATCGACGCGCCAGCGCGTGGATCGAGTCGACCGATTCCGATGGCATCGAGGTGATCTCCCGCGACCGTGGTGCGCGGGCCCGGATTGATCCCGCCGGCCCGGCGGGGGTTGAACGGGGGAGCGAGCTCGAGTTCCCTCTGCGCCTCGCCCGACACTTCCTGATCCCTGACACCGGAAGGTCCGGAGATTTCACCCCATGCCGGATCACGACGGAAGCCCGTGTGCCGGTCGGCTCGGGTCTGGGCGGATCCTCGGCGCTCGGCATCGCTCTTTCGGCCGCCCTCGACCGATTCAGCGGACGGGGGCTCGGAATCGAGCAACTGCTCCAGGTCACGCGCGCGATCGAGACCCAGGTGTTGCGGATCCCGACGGGTGAGCAGGATTACCACCCGGCTCTGGTTGGCGGAGCCCTGGCTTTGCATTACACGGTGGAGGGAACGCGGGTGGAGCATCTGCCGGTCGATTTCAATCAGATGCGCGCGCGACTGATTCTGGCCTACAGCGGTCTGTCGCGATCCTCCGGGATCTCGAATTGGGACGTCATGAAACGCCATCTCGACGGCGATCGGCTCGTGATCGATTCGCTCGATGGGGTGCGGCGCGCCGCACACGATCTGCGCGACGCTCTTCTGTCGGGTGACTGGGATGGGGCAGGTCAGGCGATCGGGAGGGAATGGGAGGCGCGCAAACGACTCTCTCCGGAGGTCACCAACCGTTTCATCGACGATCTGATCGAGGGGGGGTGCGCAGCCGGAGCGGTCGCCGGAAAGGTCTGTGGGGCGGGCGGGGGCGGTTGTCTCTTCCTCTGGGCGAATGAGGGGCGGGGCGACGCGATCCGGTCGCGACTGGTCGAGATGGGCGGAGAGATCCTTGATTATGAATTTACCACCCGGGGGGTCTCCATCACGGAATCGTAACCGCCCCGGGAGTGGCTGTTCGCAAAACCCGGACAGCCTCCGGGCGCCGATTCTGATTGCCGGAAGCCCCCGTGCGACGTAGACTTACGTGGGCTTTACTTCAGGCGGAATCCGGGGGACAATACCCGATACGAGGCCCAGGCGGTACTTAAACGAGCCAGGAGTTGCCGATGTCCTTCGAATCGACGTCCACGGCCAATGTGACACGGAGCTGGCTACAGCCCCGCGCGAGGGGTCTCACCGCGTTCGCCGCCTGCCTGATGCTGATCCTGCCGATGCACGCCCTCGCCGACGAAATCGTCTACTTCACCAACGGTAAGGCGATGACCGTCAAGAAAATCGAGAAAGGTGACCGCTTCACCATCCTCGAGCTCGAGGGCGGGGGTCGTATCGGCGTGCCGAACGATCGGATCGCGTCGATTGAGACACTGGAGCTCCCCAGGCCGCCCTCCGGCGCGAGTGCCCCGGCGAGGATCGCCACGCCGCTTCAGACCGGACAGCAGAACGACCGGAACCGCAGGACAGCGGCGACCACTCCCACCCCCTCCGTCAGTCCGACAGGAGCGGTCGGCCGGGAGGCTCTCGCGGGCGGGAGAGCCGGAGCGATTCAGCAGTCCAGTGACGCGGCCCGCAACCTGGCGCGGCGCCGGTCTCTGCGGACGACCGGGCAGAACACGCGTGGCGTCGGGCCGGGAGGGCGGATCACTTCCCCGGCAGCCGGTCGGTTCGGCTATGGACAAGCGGGGGGCAACCTGGGAAGGACCGGCGGACGCGGCATCCGTGGCGGGAGCAGGAACCAGCGTGCCAACCAGCGTCTGAACAATCGGCGCCAGCTGCCGGCGGCGGCCGCAGTCCAGTCCACCGGGCAGCGCACCCCCGCGAACGAGAACGAAGCGTCTCCCTCGGACGAAGCTGCCTCCGAGGAGAACTGAGAATCGGCCCCACCGTTCCGGACAAAGGACAGGTCATCGGCCTCACGGGACCCAACGCCTCGGGC
>JAZGDH010000186.1:0-2053 GCA_036477555.1 Acidobacteriota bacterium | reverse complement strand
GCATGCCGGAGGAGACGCCACGGAACAGCACGGCGGCGACCTGGGCGCCGGCATCCTTGAGCGTGAAGTAGGTATGACCCGAGGGATAGCGGCGCAGGTTGCTGATCTCCCCCTCGACCTGGATGGAGGCGAACGCCTCCTCGATCAGATCGCGAGCGAGTCGGTTGAGCTCGGTCACGGTGAGGATCCGGGGCGCCCGGTCGGATCCGCGGCGGTCGGGCGGGGAATCGATGAGATTACTCACCGCTCTCTCCATTGCGCTCGTCGCCGGCGGGGATCTGAATCCGCTCGATCGAGCGGGACCGGCCGGTGGTCTCGTCGACATCCACCACGACGCCGCACAGCCAGACGTCCCGGCGGGCGGTGGTGAATCGAACCGGCACGCCGGTACGGAACTTGCGCAGGGCGAGATCGGTCTGGATGCCGATCACCGATTCGTAGGGGCCGGTCATTCCCAGATCCGTGATGTACCCCGTCCCGCCGGGGAAGACGCGTTCATCGGCCGTCTGCACATGGGTGTGTGTACCGACGACCGCCGAGACCCTGCCGTCGAGGTGCCACCCCATGGCGTACTTCTCCGACGTCGCCTCGGCATGCATGTCGACGACGATGACGCTGGCCGCCCCGTCGTGTGCGCGCAACGCCTCATCGATCACCCGGAAGGGATCGTCACACGGCGGCATGAACACGCGACCCATCAGGTTGATGACGGTAACCGGGATACCGGCAGGAGACTCGCCCGCGTAAAGGCCGACGCCGGGAGCGCCGTCGGGATAGTTGAGGGGCCGCAGCAGGCGCGGCTCCTCGGCGAGGTAATCGACGATCTCGCGCTTGTCCCAGATATGGTTGCCGCTGGTCAGGCAATCGAAGCCGGCATCGAGCATCTGCCTCGCGATCTCCGGGGTGACACCGAACCCGTCGGCCGCGTTCTCCACGTTGCCGATGGAATAGTCGATCTGCCTTCCGGCGATCAGGCGGGGGAGCTGGGTCTGCACGATATGCCGCCCGGGTCGTCCGTTGATGTCGCCCACGCACAGTATGCGCATTGAATCCCTCAGGTCGCGTAGTCGACCGCGCGGGTCTCGCGGATGACGTGAACCCGGATCGAACCGGGATAGCGCACCTCTCTGCGGATGCGGGTGGAGATGTCCTTCGACAGCCAGATGACGTCGCTGTCGTCGGCCGCTCCGGCCTCCACCATCACGCGCACCTCCTTGCCCGAACGCATGGCGAACGCGCGCTGGACACCACTGAACGACGCTGCGATCTCCTCCAGGCTCTGCAGTCTCTCGATATGAACCATCAGGTTGTCGTCCCGTTCTCCCGGCTTCGCCACCACGGCTCTCTCGGCGCAGCCGAGCAGAACGGCCTCCGGACTGCCCTCCGGGACATTATCCTGAAGGGAGCGGATCGCCTCGACGACCGCCGGGGCCTCGGAGAACTTCGCGGCGAGATCGGCGCCGGCGGCGTAGGGGTGCGTGATCGGCCCGTCGCTCTCTTCGACCTGGCCGATTTCATGCAGCAGTCCGGCTCGCCGGACCACCTCCGCCTGCAGGCCGAGCAGCGTGGCCATCTGGTCGCCGAGCCGCGCCACAGCCAGGGAATGATCGAGCAGGTTGTATCCGGCCACGATGCGGTACTTCAGCCGCCCAAGCAGGCGGCTCAGGCGGGAGGGCAGGCCGGTGAGCCCGAGCTCGAACGCAGCCGATTCGCCGAGGGTATCGAGGCCGGCTTCGAGATCGGTGCGGGCACGCGTCACCACCTCCTCGATTCGGGCCGGGTGGATGCGGCCGTCCTCGACCAGCCTTTCGATCGCAGTCTGCGCCACTGCGCGCCGGAACGGATCGAAGCTCGACAGGACGATCGCCTGAGGCGTCTCGTCGATGATCAGGTCGACGCCGGTCGCCATCTCGAGCGCCCTGATGTTGCGGCCTTCACGGCCGATGATCCGGCCCTTCATCTCGTCGTTCGGGAGCCGGACTACAGTCACGACGTTATCGATCCACTCGCGCGTCGGGAGGCGCTGGATCGCCTCGCAAGTGATGCGGCGCGC
>JAZGDH010000185.1:0-3505 GCA_036477555.1 Acidobacteriota bacterium | reverse complement strand
CATAATTTGACACCCGTAGTTGGGTAGTCGTCGATTCCGCATCCGATAGGGGTTCGGCGCAACCGTTCTTCGCGAGGACGTGAATGGCCGTCAAGCTGGGAGAAATGCTGATCAAGGCGGGGCTTCTGACCCCTCCCAAGCTGCAGGAAGCGCTCGAGTTTCAGAAGACGAACGGCGGCAAGCTGGGGTACAACCTCGTCAAACTCGGGTTCGTGAAGGAAGAGGACATCACGCGCGTTCTCTCCCAGCAGTATGGTGTGCCGGCGATCAATCTCGGCAAGGTGGAGATCGACGACGGCGTCATCAAGCTGATACCGAGCGAGGTCGCCCAGAAATATCTCATCATGCCGGTCAGCCGCACCGGCGCCACCCTCACGATCGCCATGGTCGATCCGACGAACGTGTTCGCCATGGACGACATCAAGTTCATGACCGGTTACAACGTCGAGCCGGTCGTCGCCTCGGAGCTCGCGATCAAGGAGGCGATCGATCGGTACTACGGCTCGATCCACGCCCTCGAGCTGAAGAAGGTCATGGACGAGATGGCCAAGGAGGACCAGGATCAGAACCTGGAGCTCCTGGATGACGAAGAGGAAGTCGATCTTCAAAAGCTCGAGGCTTCCACCGAGGAGGCCCCGGTCGTCCGGCTCGTGAACCTCATTCTCACCGATTCGATCAAGCGCGCCGCCTCCGATATTCACATCGAGCCATACGAAAAGGATTTCCGCGTCCGATTCCGCATCGATGGCGTCCTGTACGAGATCATGCAGCCGCCGATGAAGCTGCGCGACGCAATCACCTCGCGCCTCAAGATCATGGCGAAGCTGGACATCTCCGAGAAGCGGCTGCCGCAGGACGGTCGCATCAAGATCAAAATGAAGCTGGGCGGCAAGAACAAGGAGATGGATTACCGCGTCTCCGTCCTGCCCACGTTGTTCGGAGAGAAGATCGTGCTGCGGCTTCTCGACAAGGAAAACCTGATGCTGGACATGACCCGGCTCGGGTTCGAACAGGAATCGCTGGGACGGTTCGAGAAGGCGATTTTCAAACCCTACGGGATGGTCCTCGTCACTGGTCCGACCGGGTCGGGGAAGACGAACACGCTGTACTCGTCAATCAGCCGGGTCAACACTCCCGAGACCAACATCATGACGGCCGAGGATCCGGTCGAGTTCAACCTGCACGGCATCAACCAGGTCCAGATGAAGGAGCAGATCGGCCTCAACTTCGCGGCCGCCCTGCGATCCTTCCTGCGGCAGGATCCGAACATCGTCCTGGTCGGAGAGATCCGCGATTTCGAGACGGCAGAAATCGCCGTCAAGGCGGCGCTCACCGGCCACCTCGTGCTCTCGACGCTGCACACGAACGACGCCCCGTCGACGATCAACCGGTTAATGAACATGGGGATCGAGCCCTATCTCGTCGCCACCTCCGTTCACCTGATCTGCGCGCAACGGCTCGTGCGTCGCCTCTGCAAGGAGTGCAAGGAGGAGATCACGATGCCGCAGCAGGCACTGGTCGACATTGGATTCGCGCCGGAGGAGGCCTCCTCCGTGAAGCTGTTCAAGGGCCGCGGATGCGGAACCTGCAACAACACGGGATTCAAGGGCCGCGTGGGATTGTACGAGGTGATGGAAATCACCGACGGACTGCGCGAGATGATTCTGACCGGTGCGTCCTCGATCGAGCTCAAGGCGAAGGCGGTCGAGGACGGGATGATCACGCTGCGCGGCTCGGGTCTGCGCAAGCTGAAGGACGGCCAGACGAGCGTCGAAGAAATCGTTCGCGAAACGGTGCTGTAAGGAGGCATTCATGGCGGTTACGCTGCATCAACTTCTGAAGACACTCGTGGAGCAGAGTGGAACCGACCTGCACATCACGACCAACTCCCCCCCCCAGATCCGTGTGGACGGAAAGCTGGTGCCGCTGCAGCTTCCCCCGCTCAACGCCTCCGAGACCAAGGCGCTGGCCTACAGCGTTCTGACCGACAATCAGAAACACCGATTCGAAGAAAACCTCGAGCTCGACTTCTCCTTCGGCGTGCGCGGTCTGGCGCGCTTCCGGGCAAACATCTTCAGCCAGCGAGGTGCGGTGGCAGCCGCCTTCCGGACCATCCCCTGGGAAATCAAGAACTTCAATGAGCTCGGCCTGCCCGAAGTCGTCGCGGGCCTCTGTGAAAAGCCCCGAGGGCTGATCCTGGTGACCGGCCCGACCGGATCGGGAAAATCGACGACCCTCGCCGCGATGATCGACAAGATCAATAACGAGCACAAAGGACACATCGTCACCATCGAGGACCCCGTCGAGTACCTGCACGGGCACAAGAACTGCATCGTCAATCAACGGGAGCTTTTCGCCGACACCCACAGCTTCAGCGCCGCCCTGAAATCGGTCCTGCGGCAGGATCCGGACGTGGTGCTGATCGGTGAGATGCGCGACCTCGAGACCATCGAGGCGGCCCTCCGAATCGCCGAGACCGGCCATTTGACGTTCGGGACGCTGCACACCAACTCCGCCGCGCAGACGATCAACCGGATCATCGACGTTTTCCCCGCGCACCAGCAGTCGCAGATCCGTGCCCAGCTGTCGCTGGTGGTCGAGGGGATCCTGTGTCAGTCGCTGCTGGCGAAGGCGTCGGGCAAGGGCCGGGCCCTGGCCATGGAGATCCTCGTGCCGAATTCCGCGATACGGAACCTGATCCGCGAGGACAAGATCCATCAGATCTATTCGATGATGCAGACAGGACAGTCCCAGTACGGGATGCAGACCTTCAACCAGTCGCTGGCATCCCTTTACTTCAAGAAGCAGATCGCGCTCACCATCGCACTGTCGCACAGCAGCAATCCCGACGAGCTGCAGGAAATGATCAATCGCGGTGCCGGGCTGATTAACCAGCCGACCGCGATAAGTACAGCCTCGGTCCGCTCAGTGAAGCGCTAGGCCCGGAGAGGACGCACCAATGCCGACATACAGTTGGAAGGGCAAGAACAAGATGGGGAGGGTCCAGGAAGGGACCGTCTCCGCCGAGAACAAGGACGCGGTGATCTCACTCCTGCGCCGACAGCAGATCATGGTGTCGGCGGTGACCGAGAAGGGGAAGGAGCTGGCGATCCCCAAGTTCGGCGGCAAGGTGACTCAGAAGGAGATCGCGATCTTCACCCGCCAGTTCTCGGTCATGATCGACGCGGGACTGCCGCTGGTTCAGTGTCTCGAGATCCTCGGTTCGCAGCAGAAGAACCGGCTCTTCCAGAAGGTGCTCTTCCAGGTCCGGCAGGACGTCGAGTCCGGTAATTCACTTGCCGATTCGCTGCGTAAGCATCCCAAAGTATTCAGCGATCTGTTCTGCAACATGGTTGCGGCGGGAGAATCAGGCGGTATCCTCGACACCATCCTGCAGCGACTCTCGGGTTACATCGAGAAGTCGGTCAAGCTGAAATCGGCCGTGCGGTCCGCGATGATCTATCCGGTCGCGGTCATTACCATCGCCGTTGGCGTTGTCACCCTC
>JAZGDH010000184.1:0-10322 GCA_036477555.1 Acidobacteriota bacterium | reverse complement strand
CCGGGTACTGCTATGCGCTGTTCAGCAGCTCTTACGCGTTCGTCAAATACGTCAAGATCCGCGAGCGCTGCACGGAGCAGCCCGCGCGCCCTCAGCGTCGGGACATGTAGAAGCAGGCCTGATCCCCTTCGCCTTTGAGGTTCAGATAGAGAGCCTTGCATGAGAACCCGGCAATCTCGCTGCGGCTGAAGGGCGAGTTCTTCGGATTCTCCGCGAACGATCGAGGATCGCGCAGCGGGATGTCCCGAACATATCAGGGTATACTTTGTTTTGATGTCAAACTCACGTCGTAAGGAACACATCCCGCGCTCGACGGAGCCGGCAACCGGTTCGGACGCCGGTCCGGATTCGACTCCGCTCGTCAGCGTGGTGATCCCGGCTTACAACCACGAGAAGTTCGTGGGTGAGTCGATCGAGAGCGCTCTCGGTCAGACCTATCCGCGGTGCGAGTTGATCGTGATCAACGACGGCTCGACGGACGGGACCGATCACGTGATTCGCGATATTCACGAACGGACCGGCGAAGCGTTCCAGTACATCTCGAAGAAGAACGAGGGTCTCGTGCCGACGCTGAACCGCGGGCTGGAGATGGCCCGCGGCAAGTACTTCGTCCAGTTCGGCTCGGATGACGTGCTCATGCCGTATGCCTCGGCGCGGCAGGTGCGGCGGCTGGAGGAGGATCCGCGCCTGGGGCTCGTCTGCGCAGATGCCTACTACCTGGAGGAATCGAACAAGACGCAACGCCGGGTACTCGGCCCCAGGGGACCGAAGTATTTCAAGTCGCGCGATCTCTACAGGGAACTGCTCCACCACAACTTCATCGTCAATCTGACCATCATGTACCGTCGCGAGACCCTCATCGACGTGGGCGGGTTCGACCCCGAGGTTCCCTACTTCGAGGATTGGGACGCCGTCCTGCGTGTCGCCGAGCGTCATCCGATCGGCTACATCGATGCACCGCTCGGCTACTGGCGGCTTCACCCCACCAACACGCACAAACGGCGCGACTGGATGTTCGCGGGAATCCGCTCGACGGTCGAGAAACACTTCCGTGAGGGACGATTGTCCCATCAGCACTGGCTCCGGCGCAGGATCTTCAGCCGCATCTATTATCGGTACGGCAAGCAGCTGCTCGCCGGGGGGGATGCCGGGCGCGCGCGCGGCTGCTTTTCGACGGCCCTCGGATTCAATCCGTTTCTTTTCCGGGCCTACTCGGGATTGGTGAAGACCGCCCGAAAAAGAGTGACCTGAATGCCGACGAACCCGGCGGCGACCGTCATCGTCAGCACCTACAACCGGCCGCGCTCGCTCGAGCTGGTTCTCGCGGGGTTCTCGCGCCAGACGCGCGGCGACTTCGAGCTGATCATCGCCGACGACGGATCGGGCCAAGAGACCGCGCGGGTGATCCGCGCCTTCGAAGCGCGCGCGCCGATGAAGGTCCACCACCTCTGGCAGGAGGATCGCGGATTCTGCAAAACGACGATCCTGAATCGGGCCGCCGTCGAGGCGACATCGGACTATCTGATCTTCTGTGACGGCGACTGTCTCCCGCACCGCGGCTTCGTCGCCGGCCACCTGGCGGCTCGCGACCCCGAGCGGTTTCTTTTCGGGCATGCGGCCTTCCTGGGACCGGACACGACGGAGGTGCTCCGCGTCGAGGATGTCGAATCGGGCCGTTTCGAATCCTGGCCCTGGAAGAAGATCCGGCGCGGGCTGCGCGGCGAGGATCGTCGCCTGTACAACGGCCTGTACCTCGGCACCGGCTGGCTCTCGCGTTCGGTCGACTCCTTCTTCGACCGCAACGGCCGGCGCGCGCGCGGCCGGAACCTGTCGATGTCTCGTGCCGATCTGATGGCGGTGAACGGGTGGAACCAGGACTACGAAAGACCCGGACGCGAGGATGACGATCTCGTGCTGCGGCTGCACCGTCTCGGACGCACCGGCCGGAGCGTGCGATTCCGCGCCGTGCTGTACCATCTCTACCACCCGCCGCACTCGAGCGCCACGTTCGCGACCAATGATGCGATCCTGCAGCGGATCGTCCGGAGCGGCCGGGCCCAGTGCCCGAACGGGATCCGTTCCCTCGAGAACTGAATGGCGCGCAATCCGCCTGTCGACGCCCCCACCCCGTTACGATCCCTCGTCGTCGGAGGCTCGGGGCAGGTCGGCCGGGCCCTGCGGGAAACGCTGGAGCGCAGGGGGCATCCCATCACCGCCACCTATCTGAAATCGTCGTTTCCTGGCGGCGTGCGTCTCGGGCTCACGGACGGCGAAGAAATCCGCCGACTGATCGACGACTGGAAGCCGGATTGGATCTTCTGCCCCGCGGCGATGACGCACGTCGATCTCTGCGAGGATCAGCCCGACCACGCCGACACAATCAACCACACGGCGCCGGCGGCGCTGGCGCGTCTCGCTGCCGGGCGTGGCTGCGGGTTCGTTTACTACTCCACCGACTATGTCTTCGACGGCGAGCGCGGCCCCAACGCGGAAAATGACGACACGCATCCGCTCAACGTCTACGGACACTCCAAGCTGCTCGGCGAGCAGGCCGTCATGGAGGCGTACCGGAACGCGACGGAGGGGCAGGCCCGTTCCGGCGGGGCACGCCCACGCCGGATCGGAGGCTGTCTGATCCTCAGAACCGCGATGGTCTATGGTCCCGATTCGCAGGAGAAGAATTTCGTCTACCAGATTCTGCGCAATGCGCGAGCCTCATCCCCATTCAATGTGTTCACCGATCAGTACTCGACCCCGACCCATTCCGCGGATCTGGCGTTATGCAGCGTGCTCCTGGCGGAGAAGGACATGTCGGGCACCTATCACGTCACGGGGCCCGACTTCCTCAATCGTCTCGAAGTCTGCCGGCTGGCGTGCGAGGTTTTTCACCTGCGCGACGACTTTCTCAGTCCCGGCCTCACGGCAGGGCAGAAGGCGCGCCGTCCCCTTCGTGGCGGTCTGCGGTCCGATAAGGTTCGGACCGCTCTCGATTACGATCTGAAAGGCTTTCGCGAGGGGCTCCTTGCCATGCGTGAGGTTCTCGCAAAGCAGGAGAGGGCGCGTTCGTGAGCCCCGGACCGGCTCCTAGGGGGATGGCCTGTGGTGCGTGTCGGCCCCGTACTGCTTCTCGTAGTAAGCGGCGTACTCGCCGGACTTGATCTTCTTCCACCAGCTCTGGTTTGAGACGTACCAGTCGATCGTTTCGCGCAGCGCCTGCCGGAAATTCGTCCCGGGCGTCCAGCCGATCTTCTTCAGACGCGCCCAGTCCACGGAGTATCGGCGATCGTGGCCCGGCCGATCCTTGACGCGTTTGATCAGGGATCGCGGTTTTCCGAGATGGTCGAGGATCGCCTCGGTCACCTCCAGGTTCGTTCGCTCGCTCTCGGCGCCGATGTTGTAGACGGCGCCCGTCTCCCCTTCCCGCGCGATGAGATCGATCGCCTCGCAATGATCTCTGACGTAGAGCCAGTCGCGAACATTCAGACCGTCGCCGTAGAGAGGCAGCGGCCGATCGGTCAAAGCATTCGTGATGAACAGCGGGATCAGCTTCTCGGGGTGCTGGTGCGGGCCGAAATTGTTCGAAGGACGCAGGATGACGATCGGAATGCCGTAGGTGCGGTGATACGAGAAGGCGAGCCGATCGGCCCCCGCCTTGCTCGCCGCATAGGGGCTGGTCGGCATCAGCGGCGCATCCTCTCCGGCCGATCCTTCGCTCAGGCTGCCGTACACCTCGTCCGTCGAAACGTGCACGAACCGATCGACGGGATGCCGGCGCACGGCCTCGAGGAGCGAATAGGTCCCGATGACGTCGGTGCGGATGAAGGCCTGCGGATCCTGAATCGATCGATCGACGTGCGTCTCGGCGGCGAAATGGAAGACGTAGTCGAAGCCTTTGCCCAGAAGCGCCGTCATGCCTTCCTGATCGACGATATCGGCCTTCACGAATTCGATCCGCGGCCCGGGCAGCAGATCGCGCAGGTTCTCCATGTTGCCCGCATAGGTCAGCAGATCGACGACCGTGACGGTCCAGTCGCTGTGCGTCTTCAGAACATGGCGCACGAAGTTCGAGCCGATGAACCCGGCCCCTCCCGTGACGAGCACTCTCTTTGCGGTCGCCTTGCCGTTCATCGAGTACCCCTCATTCCATCCTGGCGGTCAGCCGCTCGATCGCCTTCTCGCGGACCAGCTGATTCGCCCGGTAGAGCGAGTCGAAGGTGCCGGCATCGGTCCACCAGCCCTCCAGGACATCGTGGGTCAGCTTCCCGCGCTCGAGGTACTGATTATTGACGTCGGTGATCTCGAGCTCTCCGCGGGCGGAAGGCTTGAGCTTCGAGATGATGTCGAAGACCGATTCGTCGTACATGTAGATACCGATGATCGCGTAGTCCGACCGCGGCTGCTTCGGTTTCTCCTCGATCTTCACAATCCTGCCGTCGACGATTTCCGGGACGCCGAAGCGGTTCGGATCCGCCACCTTCTTGAGCAGCACCTTGGCGCCGTCCGGCTGCTCGCGGTACGCGGCGACCTGGCGCTGGATATCCCCCTCGATGATGTTGTCCCCCAGCATGACGGCGATCCGGCTGCCCTCCGCGAAGTGACGCGCGAGTCCCAGCGCCTCGGCGATCCCCCCCTCGCCCTCCTGGTAGGCGTAGGAAATCTCGTCCAGACCGAACTCCTTCCCGTTACCCAGCAGACGCAGGAACTCCCCCGCGTGGTTCCCGCCGACGACGATCATGATCTCCCGGATCCCGGCGCTGACGAGCGTCTGGATCGGGTAGTAGATCATCGGGCGGTCGTAAATCGGAAGGAGATGCTTGTTCGTGATCTTGGTCAGCGGAAGCAGCCTCTTGCCCAACCCTCCCGCCAGCACGATGCCCTTCATCGACATCCTCCTCGCCCCGCGGCGGCGACGCTCTCAGCGATCCTTTCTGGTCCAGTCGTACGGAATGCTCTTGTCATGCGGATCGACCCGGTACTCGTCGGGAGCGTCATAATCGTAAGGCTCGGAGGGCAGGTTCAGCATGATCGACTCTTCATCGGCGATGCCCTTGAAACCGTGCAGCACCATGCGGGGGATCTGCAGGAGAATCGGCTGATGCACCCCCATGAAGAACTCATTGACCTCCCCGTGGGTGGGCGAATCCTCGCGGCCATCGTAGAGAACGACCTTGAACATCCCCTTCAGGGCGACGAAATGGTCGATCTGGATCTTGTGGTAATGCCACCCCTTGACCACGCCAGGGTAGGCCGTCGTGATGTATGCCTGTCCGAACTTGACGAACAGATCGTCATCGCAGCGCAGGGTCTCCATCAGCCGGCCACGCTCGTCCGGGATCACGCGAAGCTGCTTGGTACGCACATCCTTGATCATGGCTTGCGTCCTCAAATCCGGCCCCGCACTGACTTCCGGCTCCGGATTCTTTCCCGTTCATTGTTGAGACAAGGAGCGAATGCTACACCACGCCCTTCACGATCCGCAAGCCGAACGGTCGGTTCAGCGGCGCCCGGAGGGGCGACGGCTCAGGACGGGCCCGACGGCGCGATGGACCGCATCGAACTCCTCGGCGGCGCCGGCAGGGGGGCGGGTGAAAAGGCTGACGCCGATGCACAGGACGAACGAAACCAGGAAGCCGGGTATCATTTCGTACAGATCGTAGAAGCTCTCCTTGATCCCGAGGATCCAGATCACCGCGGTCGCGAATCCTCCCACCATCCCGGCGACGGCGCCCTGCAGCGTCGTCCTCTTCCAGAACAGCGTGCACAGAACGATCGGCGTGAAGGCGCAGGCCAGCCCGGACCACGCGAACAACACGAACCAGAAGATCATCCGCACCTCGGCAAGTGCGAAGAACAGCGCGCCGGCCCCGATCCCGAGAGTCGTCAACTTCCCGAGGATTGAAAGGCCCCGTTCCGAGATGTGGGGATGGAATATCTTCTGCACCACGTCGCGCGTGAGCGCCGAGGAGGCGAGGATCAGCAGTGAATCGGCCGTCGACATGATCGCCGCCAGGACGACGACGAGAAAGATGCCGGTGAAGAAGTCCGGGAACAACGCCGAACTCATCTCCGGAAGCACCGTCTCGCGATCGGCGAGTCCCGGGAAGATGATCCGCCCCGCGATCCCCGACAGGACTGCGCCGAGATCGAAGACGATGATGCAGACTACGGCGATCGGGCTGCCCTTGACGATCTCCCCCTGCCCTCGCGCCGACATGAACCGGGTCAGGAGCTGGGGAGAGCCCAGGAAGGCGAGCCCGATGCCGACGAACCCCGCAGCGCTCGCGATGCCGACCGGGGTGAGGCCGAACGACCCCATCGGCGTCAGCAGGGCCGGGTCGGCGGCGGCCAGAGCGGCGGTCATCCCGGACCACCCCCCCACGGCGATGAGACCGACGATCGGCAGCGTGAACAGACAACCGAACATCAGGATCCCCTGCACGAGATCGCTGTAGGCGACCGCCTTGAATCCGCCGATCGAGGTGTAAAGCAGGACGATGACCGCGCCGATCACCACCCCCGTCGTATAGCTCGTCCCGAGAAACGAGCTGAACGCCTTGCCGGAGGCGGTCAGCTGCGCCGCCGTGTAGGCCGTCACCATGCTGAGGATGATCACGACCCCGATGATTCGTAGAATGTGGCGCCTGTCATGCAGCCGGCTCTCCAGGTAATCAGGCACGGTGATCGCGTCATAGCGATCGGTGTACTCCTTGAATGGCCGCGCAACCCAGATCCAGGCGACGGCGACGCCCAGCACCTCACCCAGCGTGATCCAGAGGGCGTGGAACCCCATCAGATAACCCATCCCCGTCAGGCCGAGGAGGAGCCAGCCGCTCTCCCCCGTCGCGTTCGAGCTGAACGCGATCACCCACGCAGGGAGCTTCTTGCCGGCGACGAAGTAACCCTTGACGTCGCGCGACGCACCGGCGCTCCAGATTCCGATGCCGAGCAGGATGACGAGGTAGGCGGCGAGGACGCCGAGGATCACCGCCGATCCGGCCGTCTCAGCCACGGTCATCCCGTCCCTGCGGAGCGGAGCTCCGATCGCGATTCCGGTGGATGGCGTAGAAGCGCAGCACCAGGGCGAGCCCGGGCACGATCGCCGCGAACAGCAGGAGCCAGGTGTGCCATGGGAGGCCGGTGATCGCCGGCGCGACGAGGGTGAAGTCGATCGGCATTCGAAGAGGGTAGCCGCGCCCCTGCGGACCGGTCAAGGGACGCACCCGCCGGAGGGAGCCCCGCAGCGACGCGGCTCATGGTCGCTCGCGAGCGAAAACGGCGCCTCAGCCGGGGGTCAGGAGTTGCGCTGCAGGGCGAAGAGGGTGGCGTCGTCCTGGCGTTCGTTGTTCTGGTACTCCTTCACGCACTCGAGGATCCGCTCGCTCATCGTGCCGAGCGGTTCGGCGGCGTGATCCTGCAGCATGGCCGTCAGGCAATCATCGCCGAGAAACTCGCCGTCCGAGGCCCGCGCTTCGGTGATGCCGTCGGTGTAAAGAAAGAGACGTTCTCCGACGACCAGCACCTCTTCCCCTTCGTCGTACTTCTCGATGTCGAGGATGCCGAGGATCGGGCCGGTCACTTCGCCGAATTTCGAAACCCGGCCCGCGCGATCGACGCGATAGGGGTGCGGGTGCCCCGCGTTGGCGTAGCGCAGGGCTCCGCTCTTCGTGTCGAACCAGCCGAGGAAGATCGTGACGTACATCGGCCCGAGGCTCGCGTCGTAGAGCAGCCGGTTCACGCGCGTCAGCGTGTCGCCCGGGGAATCGCTGCAGGTTGAAATGTTGCGGATCATCGACCTCAGAAAGCCCCGCAGAAGCGCGGCCGGCACACCCTTGCCGGACACATCGGCGATCACGAACACCAGCTTGTCCTCGCTCAGGAGGAAGGCGTCGTGGTAGTCACCCGACACCAGCCGCGCCGGCGACTCGGCCGTGTAGATCTCGAATTCGGTCCTGTTCTTGAAGGGAGGAAAAGCCGACGGCGGGAGCGGACCCCTGGGGGAGCTGGCACCGCCGGACTGCAGCTCGACATCCTGCTCCGTCAGTGCGAGGCGCGACAGGGCATCGACGTCGTTCCACAGGTTACTGGCTTTCATTGCTCCGTCTCCCCCATCTCTGCGGCCGCCGCCGTGGGCGGCTCGCTTCCTGCTGCCGGGTGGATCAGTGATTCTCTCCGTCATGCTTTTCGTCCCGGTGCTCGTGCCATTCGTCCTGGTGCTCGTAGTCGATGAGATGCTGTCCGATGTACCTGGCGAGAACATGGGCCGGCATGCGTGCCATCTCGATCTCGATCGTACGCCCCCGTCCCTCCCTTTCGATCTTATATTTGATCTGCTGGCCCGGCTTCCACTTCGGCTTGTTGCGGCCGGATGCCATCCTGTTCGCCACTTCCCTCGACGGCACTCCATCGATCGCAAGCAGGATGTCACCGACCTTCAGGCCGGCTTCCCCGGCCGGGCTGCCGACGATCACCTTCTTGATCGTGAATAACTCCCCATCGAACTCCAGCTCCACTCCGACCCAGCCGCTATCTCTCATTTTCTTCGACATGTACTCTACGCACTCGTGGGGTGTCTGGTTGCACTGCTCCCTCTTCGGCTTCTCCTCGCCCCCGGAGCCCACCAGGACCACGGTCACCTGCTCTTCGACGCGCTCTTCACAGCCGGAAGCGGACGCGAGAGCGATCGCCGCCGGGGTGGCGCAGCCGATGGCGACCGTGAGGATGACCGGCAGGGTTGCGAGCCGGCCGGCCCCGTTCCTCCGATTCACCCGCTCCCCACTTTCGACTGTCCCTGGGCTTCTCATCGTCCTGTCTGCCCTCTCTGACCAACTGGTCGCAAGGATACGCACAGACACTGTAAATGTCCCTCCGCGCAAGGTAAAAAGGTGTTTACGATGTCTCCCTGTTGTAAAGAGGGGGGATACGGCCGGGTTCGACACCCCGGAGAGGTTGATCCCCCGGCCCGAGTGACATAAAGATCACACGACCGACGGAGGAACTGCGTGACCATCGACCCTGGATTGCCTGCCGGAGGGGGCATGACGACGCCCGAGGGGCGGGCAGCGGGATCCGGGCGTTTTTACGTCCTCGTGGAGCTGATCGCGGTCGCTTCCACCATCGCAACGGTCCTGCTGATTGGCGCTTACACGGCAAACTTCTGGATGGGGCCGTTCAGCATCGTGGCGGCGGTCATCGTCATCCGGTATTCGCTCTGGCTCCAGGGCCGCGGCCTGAGCGACTGCGGCCTCGGCCGCCCGAGCGCCTGGCTGACGACCATCCTTTTCGGGATCGGGGCCTGGTTCTTCGTTTCAATCGTTAACGGCCTGCTCATCAACCCGATCATCTTCTGGCTCCTCGGTGAGATTCCGGATCTGCACACGTTCGAGGGCCTGCGCGGCAATATTGTGTTTTACGTCCAGCTGCTGCTCCTCTCCTGGACGATTGCCGCATTTGGGGAAGAACTCCTCTTCCGCGGCTATCTGCTCGGCCGTATCGCCGGGCTGCTCGGCGGCGGTCGGGCCGCACACGGCGCGGCCCTCGTCCTGCAGGCGGCCGCGTTCGGCGCGGCCCATCTCTACCAGGGCCTTTCGGGCGTTCTGGTCACCGGATCGGTCGGCCTGGTCCTCGGCCTGCTCTTCCTTCGGGCGCGCCGAAACCTGTGGGTCGTCATCATCGCCCACGGGCTGATCGATACGGTCAGCCTGACCGCCTTCTACCTCGGGCTCGATGAGTTGATCCGGGATCTGACCTGAACAGTGATCGCGCGGACGATGCGGCGCCACCGGACCCGGCTCACCCGGGCGTAGTGATCGAACTCCATCAGCGCCATGTCGATCGCCTCGCATCTGCTGCCGGCGTCGGTGCAGTCGAACAGTGCGGTGTAGGCTTCGGGGCAGTGCGGATTCCGTCGGTGAAATTCCGGCTCGGTGTACTCGATACGGACGCGATAGCCGCGGCTCGCCGGCGCCTGCTCGCCGGCAGCCGTGGAGTGGCTCGGCTGGACTTCCGTGTCGAAGGATCGATCGCTCAGGGTACGGCCCCCATTTCGCCGGCGGGCACCCGTGTGGCGGTGACGGCGCCGGCCGCATGCGGAGCCACGGCGCCGGCCCCCTTCGAAGCGACATCGCCGGCGCCTTAAAGATAGTCCCCTCCCGTCGACCACGCCACCGCGCCCTTCCCACGCGGCTCCCGCGCCGCAGTCTCACCCCTGAGCCTCGCCTCCATCGCCGCTCTCAAGTAGAATATCCGTTCGTCTGAACCGGCCAGCCGGCCGGCCCATTCGCAGGAGATCCCGATGAAAATCGCCGACCCCATCAACGGCCGCC